>JAHAWW010000209.1 GCA_018383375.1 Prevotellamassilia sp.
ATTCTTCAAAAGACAAAATGCTGAGGACGTCGGGCGATTAGATGAGTGGAATGCCAATACGTTCACATTCTTCGCGCATGTCGTCGGGCCAGATGCTGGCCTGGATTTCGCCGATGTGGGCTTTGCGCAGGTACAGCATACATAGACGCGACTGACCGATACCGCCACCCACACTCAGTGGCAGCGTACCCTCGACGAGCCTGCGGTGGAAGTAGTATTGCAGGCGCTCTTCTTTACCGCTCTCTTTGAGTTGGCGCAGCAGGGCTTCTTTGTCCACGCGTATGCCCATCGAGGAGATTTCGAAGGCACGGCCCAACACGTCGTTCCACACCAAGAGGTCGCCGTTGAGGCCCGGCAGTCCGCTCTCGTTGATGGTGGAGTAGTCATCGTAGTCGGGTGCGCGCAGGTCGTGGGGCTTACCGTCGCCAAGCGGTCCGCCAATGCCGATGATAAACACCGCCCCATGCTCGCGCGTAATCGTGTTTTCGCGCTCTTTTGGAGTGAGGTCGGGATAGCGTTGACGCAGTTCCTCGGCGTGTATGAAGTAGATTTCTTCGGGCAGCATAGGCTTGAGACTTTCGAAGCGCTCACACACCAGAAACTCCGTGCGGAGCATGGCGGCGTAGATGCATTTCACCGTGCGCTTCAAATAGGCCAGAGTGCGGTCTTCGGCAGTGATGACCCGCTCCCAGTCCCATTGGTCAACATAGAGCGAATGGAGGTTGCCCAATTCTTCATCGGCGCGTATGGCGTTCATATCGGTGTAGATGCCATAGCCGGGCGTCACGTTATAGTCGGCCAGGGTGAGGCGTTTCCATTTGGCCAGCGAATGCACCACTTCGGCGCGAGCGTCGTCGAGGTCTTTGATGGGAAATGTCACGGGGCGCTCAGTGCCGCTCAAGTCGTCGTTGATGCCCAGTCCGCGGCGCACAAAAAGCGGACCGGTGACGCGGCGCAATTTCAATCCGGTAGCCAGATTGTCTTGAAAAAAGTCTTTGATGACCTTGATGCCTTGCTCTGTTTCGTATTTGTCAAGCAGGGGTTTGTAGTTGTTGGGACGTATGAGATAACTCATATAAGCAATGTTTTTCAGTGAGACACAAGAGGTGCCATTTTGTTTTCCGGCAGCAAAGATACGTAATTATTTGCACACAAACCGCATAAAAATAAAAGCATTTGTATATTTCCTGAATACAAATGCTTGCAAGGTGAAAGTTTGGTTCGGTTTTTCGAGACTAAATGCTGAAAAGTCGACGGGCGTTTTGTGTCGTGATTTCTGCAGCGGCTTCCATCGTGATGTGATAAATATCGGCGAGTCGCGCCAGCACCATCGGGATGTAGGCTGGTTCGTTGCGCTTGCCGCGATAGGGCACGGGAGCGAGATAGGGTGCGTCGGTCTCGGTGAGCAGTCGCTCGAGCGGCACCTCAGCCGCCAGCACCTCGGGCAGTGATGAACGCTTGAAAGTGACTACGCCGCCGATGCCCAGATAAAAGCCGGGGAACGTTTCGAGCAACTCCCCGGCCTCGTCGGCCGTGCCACCAAAACAGTGAAACACGCCGCCACGTATCAGTTGCTCGCGGTGGGGCAGGAGGGTGTCGACAAGGTCGCGGTGGGCCGAGCGGCAGTGGATGACCAGCGGTAGGCCATAGCGTTCGGCCCATGCGATTTGGCGTTCAAACACGGCGATTTGCTCGTCGCGCCGGCTGTCGTCCCAATAAAAGTCAAGCCCCACTTCGCCCACGGCCACAAAGGCTCGCGTGCCCTCAGAGAGCATGGCCTCCATCCGGTCGAGCACCGGCGACGGGTCGGCGGGTAGTTCGGTGGGGTGCAGTCCCATCATGGGGTGACATAAATCGGGATGGGCGTTGCAGAGAGCCATCATCGGCTCTATTGAAGCCTCGTCGATATTCGGCAACAACAAGGCGGCGGCGCCGGCACGGCGTGCACGCTCTATCACGTCAGTGCGGTCGGCGTCAAACTCCTCGGTGTAGATATGGGTGTGGGTGTCTATAAATGTCATATTGCAGGGGCAGGCAAAGAGGTGTCAGACATTTCGTCCCAACAGTGACTTGGCATAATCTCTGAGCGGTTGGAGCCGTTCGGGTTCGGCCCCCACGCGGTCCAGACATTGAGCCGCAAGGGCGAAGTGTTGGTCAATGGCCGCCTTGGCCTCTTCGGCGATGTGCAGGCGATTGTAGAGTTCGGTCACGGCCTTGATTTTTTCGTCGGGTGTCAGGGCCTTGTCTTCAATCCACCCTTTCAGCCTCTCTTTGTCTTGGCCCTCGGCCTTGTTGAGCGCAGAGATGAGCAGATAGGTCTTTTTGCCGCAAACGATGTCGCCACCGATATTTTTGCCGAAAACTTTCGGGTCGCCGTAGACGTCGAGATAGTCGTCTTGGATTTGAAAGGCCAGACCGAGATGTATGGCAAAATCGTAGAGCGCTTGGGCTGCCTCTTCGTCGGCCCCGCCAATGAGGGCGCCGGTTTTGGCGGCACAAGCCGGCAACACGGCTGTCTTGAGCCGTATCATTTCAAGATATTGCGCCATGCTCACGTCGTTCATCCGCTCAAAGTTCATGTCGTATTGCTGTCCCTCACACACCTCCTTCATCGTACGCACGAAGAGCGTCATCACCTCGTGGCGCTGTTGGCATTCGAGGCGGTTCATTTGCTCCACGGCCATGATGAGCATGGTATCGCCTGAAAGGATGGCCGTGTTGGCGTCCCATTTGCGGTAGACCGTGGGGCGGCCGCGGCGCATAGGTGCCTGGTCCATAAAGTCGTCGTGAAGCAGGGTGTGGTTGTGGTAGATTTCGAGCGCCAAGGCAGCCGGAAGAGCCTCGGTCGGGTCTTGGCCGAAGATGTTGTAGGCCAGCAACAGCAACGTCGGTCGCAGGCGTTTGCCTCCGCCTTCGAGGCCGTAGGCAATAGGTTCGTAGAGACCTTTAGGGGCTTGGGGGTAGGGCAGGGCTGCGAGAGCCTCGTTGATGAGTGGGAGCAAGTGGTCTGGCATAACAAGAAAAGAGGGTATGTGATATATATAATAATGAGTGAGACAACGAAACAAAGAGACAAAAGGTTGGCTGGGCCGCTCACGACTCTTAGGCTCTTTGTTTTTTTGCCTTTAGTCTTTAGCGTCAGTTGGGCTCAAAATGCAGCGGCAGGGTGATGCAAACGGCGCAAGGACGGCCGTCGGCCGTGCCGGGGTGCCAGGGCGGCATACGTTGTATCGCGGCTAAGACAATGCGGTCGAGGTCGGGATGAAGCGCTTTGGTCACCTTCGGGTCTTTAACCAAACCTTGCGCGTCAATAAAAAACGTCACCTCCATACTACCCGCCACGTGCTCGTCAATGAGTCGGCGTGGATAGCCCACCTCTTTGTCGAGCCATTCCATAAGGGCCTTGAAGCCGCCGGGGAATAGAGGCATCTCTTTGACCACTTCGACGGCCACCAACTGCGGCCCCTCGTAGGGCAGGTCTTTGACATCGCGGTTGTGGAGAGAGTCTCGGTCGGTCAAGAGTTGCTCGCCGTCCACCACCACCGTCTCTTCGCCACCCGTGCCAAATACAACCTCTGCCGGTGTGTCTTCGACGATTTCGGGCAAGTGATTGTCGGCACCTTTGATGACGGTGGCCGTCGGCATAGCTCTACCGGCAGAGATGCGCTTCGTCTCGTAGGGTTTGTCTTGCTCGAGCTTCTTCATCATCTTCACTTGTGTGGAGGCTTCTTCAAAACTTTTGAGCAGTTTGATGCGTAGGTAGAGGTTGAGTCCGGCCGGTATGACAGTAGCCAAGATGGCCATCACGGCCGTGATGATTAAGGCGAAACGCATCCGTCGCCCTGTGCGGCTACGCAGGCGGTAGGCCCCATAGTCTTTGTTGCGTCCCTCAAAAATGAGGTCGCACCACGCTTTGGACAATATTTCGGATTGTTTCACGTTTTATACTTGTTTGGATGCAGGCCAACCGGCCTGCATCGGCCCTCTATAGGCCATTTTAGATACAAAAGTACGTGCAAAAACTAAATTTATAGTACCTTTGACCACAAATAATTCCTAAAGTCTATGAAAAAGCCTCTGCTGCTCTTGTTTGCCCTGACCGCCTGCCTGCGCCTTGTTGCGCAAGAAGGCACAGCTTCGTTTGCGGTGTTGGGCTTGCCGGTGTCGTCGCATGTAGCCGGTTTGGGAGGCGAGAATATCTCTGTCGTGGAAGACACGCCGTGGGCCGGTGCGGCCAATCCGGCGCTTTGGTCGACTGTGACTGACCGTAGCCTCGGTCTTGGCTTTATGACTTATCCCGACGGCGGTCAGTGGTATAACGCGCAGTTTGTCAAAGCCTTTGGCGAGCGTCACACAGCCGCCTTTCACGCCAGAATGATGAACTATGGCGAGATGACGGAGACCGACGCCGCAGGCATTGAGAGCGGCACCTTCAAGCCGCGCGACATCGTTGTGGGAGCGGCCTACAGCTATGTGCTTTCCGACCTTTGGGCCGGCGGAGCGGGCGTCAACCTCGTCACGACAAACTACGCAGGCTACAACTCGGCGGCCGTGTCGGTAGACTTGGGACTTAATTATTTTAATCCCGAAAAAGATCTCTCTGTCTCACTGGCAGCGCGCAATATCGGTGCACAGTTTAAGTCGCCGGCCGATGGCCGCACGGCTCATGCTCCTTTTGTCTTGCAAGCCGGTCTGACCGCAGGCATGTCACACGCTCCCGTCCGTTTCTCTGTCACACTCACCGACTTGACGCGATGGAAAACCTCCGATTATTATCATCCGGCCGACGAGTCGCTCAGTTTCGGCAAAAAACTGCTCAACCATGTCGTGGTGGGTGTCGACGTCATCCCGGCCGAAGGCTTTTATCTCTCAGCCGGCTACAATTTCCGCCGCGCCTATGAGTTGAAGGCGGCAGGCAGCGGCCATGGTGCCGGTCTGACTTTTGGCGGTGGGCTCAACCTTAGCCGTTTCAAACTCGGCGTTTCTTATGCCAAATACCACGTCGGGGCGGCCTCGCTCATGTTTAGTGCCGGCTATGCGCTTTAGCCTTTTATGTTCAAGCTGAAGCCTTTTCAATCAATCTTTTTTTTGTCAAACAACCCTTGTTTAGGATATGAAAAAAATCATTGTGGCCATCGATGGCCACTCTTCTTGTGGAAAGAGCACGATGGCCAAGTCATTGGCTCGCAGTGTAGGTTATGTCTATGTAGATACCGGCGCCATGTATCGTGCCGTCACCCTTTTTGCCATGCGTCGTGGGCTGTTTGCCGCCGACGGTTCGGTCGATGCCGCTGCTCTTGAAGCCTTGATGCCGGAAGTGAAAGTCGACTTCGTGCTCGACCCCGAGAGCGGTCTGCCCTTGGTGCGCTTGGGTGGAGAAATAGTGGAGCGTGAAATCCGCTCGCTCGAGGTCTCTTCACACGTCAGTCCGGTGGCTGCTCTGCCTTTTGTGCGCACAGCCATGACCCATGCCCAGCAAGCCATGGGCCGCGAGAAAGGGCTGGTCATGGATGGCCGCGACATTGGCACGGTGGTTTTTCCCAATGCCGAGTTGAAGATTTTTGTCACCGCTTCTGCCGAGGTGCGTGCACAGCGACGTTTTGACGAGTTGCAGGCTAAAGGAATGCCTGCCGACTATGCCGACATCCTTCGCAACGTTCAAGAGCGCGACTATATCGACTCACACCGTGAGGTGGCTCCTTTGCGCCAGGCCGACGATGCCTTGTTGCTCGACAACAGTCACCTCACGCGCGACGAGCAACAGGCTTGGCTGCTCGAGCGTTTCAAGGAGAAAACTGCCGAGGCCTGAACGTCATTACCCCATCCCTCACCCGTGTGACTCATGATAAAGATAGAAATAGACGAAGGCTCAGGCTTCTGTTTCGGTGTCACCACGGCCATACGCAAGGCCGAGGAAGAACTCGCCGGCGGCGGCACGCTCTATTGTCTTGGCGACATCGTCCACAACGGCAGCGAGTGTGACCGCCTCAAGCGCTTGGGACTCATCACCATCGACCACACCGCCTTTTCGTCGCTTAGCGAAGGCAAGGTCTTGTTGCGTGCCCACGGCGAACCGCCCTCGACCTATGCCTCGGCAGCGGCTCGTGGCATACGCTTGGTCGATGCCACTTGTCCCGTCGTGCTGCGGCTGCAGCGGCTCATTGGGCGCACTTATGCCGAGCCCTCCGGGCCACAGGTGGTGATTTATGGCAAGCCAGGCCATGCCGAGGTTTTGGGACTCGTGGGCCAGACTGAAGGCACGGCCATCGTGGTGCAGAGCCCTGAAGAAGCCGAACGGCTCGACTTCACCCGCGACATCTGCCTCTTCTCTCAGACCACACAGCCTCTTGAAGGCTTCCGCCAGATTTCAGAGTTCATTGAGGCCCACATCCAGCCGCCGGCCACTTTTCGCGCCTTCGACACCATCTGCCGGTCGGTGCGTGGCCGTGTGCCCGGCATACGCAGTTTTGCCTCGCGCCACGACGTCATCATTTTCGTCTGCGGACTGAAGAGCAGCAACGGCCGTGTGCTTTATGAGGCCTGCCGCGACGTCAATCCGCGCACTTATATGATAGACTGTCCCGAGGCGCTGCGCCGAGAGTGGTTTGAGGGTTGCGACACGGTTGGCATTTGCGGCGCCACGTCGACGCCGGCTTGGCTCATGGCCGACTGTCGCGACGCTATTCTCGACCTGACCCGATAGGCTGCCCCGCCATGCCGGTCGTGTCGTGAGGCTTGTTTTGCCTGCGCTCAGCCGCCTCAGCCGGCGTGTGTGGTTTTGTCTTTTTATTTGTGGCAAACAAACATTATCTTTGACGTAAGAAAAAAGAAAGAGGCCCTTTTAAGGCCTCTTTTATTTGTAATTCAAGCCGTTACGGGCATAAGGCGGGTTTTCCTGTCCTTATGCCCGTAATTTCTGTCCTTATGCCAAGCGCAACAGTCCCTATGTTTGAATCGCCGAAACGGTTTTCACAACGTTTTGGAGTGCATGCCGGGCGCGCCGAGAAGTTTATTTGTTGAATGAAAAGCGTTTGTTGTCACACTCAACCCCATGTTCTGAACCACTCAAAGACGCTTGCGGCCAATGCCGTGGTTGAGACGCATCACATCATTCAGCCTCCGGCTTCATCACCACGGCCAGCGAGCGGCGGCCGTCCATTTTGATGACGAAAGGTGAGGGAGAGTGGACGTGGCGCAAGTGTTCGGTCTCGGTCTCTGCCGGAAGGGCGTCGAGCCAAGCTTCGTCAAAGACGCCATCTTTTAAATAGGGATTGACGGTGAAGTAGCCCACGCCAAACGAGGTGAGGTTTTGGAAGAAGTGGGTGCCTTGGCTCGGGTCGATTCGGTAATTGTCGAGACCGCTCTCCACGATGACGCGTGCGCCGGCTATGTGGGGCCATTTCACGGGTATGCCCAGCCACGGGTCACTGCTGCCCCAGCGGCCCGGACCGATGAGCACGTAGGGCCTGCCCTCGGCCGTGAGGCGGCGGTTGAGACGCTCCACCTCGCGGGCGATGAGCGGATTGTCGGCAGCGCGGAAGCCGGCCGTTTTCACATAGACCACGTCAAACACATCGGTGACCAGACCGTTGCCCAAGGCTGCCGTCGAACTCACGATGGTGTCTTCGGGCCGCACGGCGGTGAGGTCTTCGTCGATGGTGTCTTTGTTGTCGACGATGGGGCGGATTTGCAACAAATAAAAGCGAGCCTCGTCGCCTTCGACGTTCATGGCAAACTCAATTTCAACGGGCCGGCCCATTTCGGCCTTACCTATTTCGAGCAGGCGCGAGACGGTGTCGGCCAGCGGAAAGGCCCCGTGTTGCAGGATGTTAGAGAACGTGATGAGTTTGCGCCCGCCGGGCCAGAGACCATCGCGGATGACAGCGTCGTAGGGGTCGAAAGTCGAGGCCGCAAAGCGCAGCGACCCGTGACTCTCGGCTTCGCCCACGAGGACGCTCTTGAGGTTGAAGGCATCGTCGGTCTCAAACGTGCCGGCCATGTTGCCGAGGTCGAGAGCATAAAACTTGCGCTGTGTTTCCCTCAGGGCAAGGTCGGTGGTGCTCAGGCAGAGGATGTGGTGGGGGTGTTTGGGAGAGAAGCGCAACGTTTGCCCACCGTCGACAATGTATTTGCCCAGACCGAAAGCCACACTCGCCGTGCCGTCTTCGGCACGCTCGTCGCCGATGGGGTAGAAGTTGAGCGAGCGGGCCACGCCCGAGAGAGTGGGGTAGAAGAGGGCGCCGTCGGGCGTCTCATAGGTCGACCCCACCACTTCTTGGATGACGATGGCCATCTTTTCCTGGTCAATCAGATTTTGGGTGGCGGTGAGGTAGGCCTTGCTGTCGGCATAGAAAACTGAGGCGTAGACGGCTTTGATGGCCGAACGCAAGAGCCGCATCATCGTCTCTTTCTCCTCCACACGGGGTATCATATAGGTCTTGTAGATACCGGCGAAAGGCTGATAGTGGGCGTCTTCGAGCAGACTGGAAGAGCGAATGGCCACCGGGTTGTGGATGACCTCAAGCAAGGCCATGAGGTCTTCGAGTAAGCTCTCGGGCAGGCTGGCTGCTTCGAAGGCTTGAAGTATTTCGTCGTCGGTGGCATCGCTTAAAGCAATGGGATAAAGGTTGTTTATCTCCATAAACTCGTCGAACTTGTCTGTGGCAATGACCACCGTTTTGGGAATGTCTACGGCAAAATGCTCGCGCGAGAGGCGGGGATAGCGTTTCACCATCGTGCCCATAAAAGCCAAGCCGCGGCCTTTGCCGCCGAGCGAGCCGTTGCCTATGCGTGCAAAACTGCCATATTCGTCGAAGCGCTCCTTTTGGTAGATGGCCACGACACCTTCGTTTTTCATCTTGCGGTAGCCCACGATGAGGTCGGCTATGAGACGGCGCGCCTCGTCCATGTGTCGGTATTCCGACACGTCAACCCGCTTGAGAATGACAGCCGGCGGGAACATGGCTCGAGAGAAGAAAAAGCGTGAGAAATGGTTTTGGCTCAAATGATACCGCAGCGAGTCGTCGGGGATATCCTGGAGTTTGCGCTGCAAATCTTTGAGGTCGCGAATGCGCATAATCTCCTCGCCCGTGGACGGGTTGATGATGATGAAGTCGCCAAAGCCGAAACGGCTCATGATTTGCTTGCGCAAAAGTTGCGGGTATTGCTTGGAATTTTTCGAGATGAAAGTGGCATCGACCTCTTGGGCATATTTCACGTTCTCCTCTTCGCTCGACTCCAAAACGATGGGCGTGTGCACGTCGCGCGACCTCACATAGCGGGCCAGTTGCAGGCCGGCCAGCGGGTCTTTGCGACCTTCGTGTGAGAAACTCATATCTGATACCACGCCCAAGATGTTTTCTTCGTAGCGGTCGTAAAGTTCGACAGCCTCCTCGTAGGTTCGTGCCAACATAATTTTGGGGCGGCCGCGCATACGCATGGTCTTGAGGTGGTCGTTGAGCGCTTCTTTTGAAAACTCGCGGCTTTGTTCGAGCACAATGCGGTAGAGATGTGTGAGGGCTGCCGAATAAAAGCGGATGGAGTCTTCGACGAGCAAGATGATTTGCACGCCCACCGAGGCGGTGTCGTCGGGGGCGTTCCATTTGTCTTCGATGAGTTTGATGATACCGATGAGCAGTTCGGCGTTGCCCAGCCACGAGAAGACGTAATCTATGCCCGAGAGGTCTTCGCCGGCCACGCGGCGGCTCACTTCTCTGGAAAACGGCGTGAGCACCACGATGGGGATAGACGGGTGTTGGTTTTTGATGTCTTTAGCATCGGCAAAAATGTCGTGGTTGTCGAGGTTCGGCATCACGATGATGAGTTCGAAGTTACGGTCGTCGAGTTCGCGCAGAGCTTCCTCCTTGGTCGTCACCTGTGTGAAGCGTGGTGGATAGCGCAGCGAGAGGGCGGTGTATTCGTTGAAGATTTGTTCGTCCACTCTTCCGTCGTCTTCGAGCATAAAGGCGTCGTATTTTGTGGCGATGAGCAACACGTTGTAGATACGTTTGTTCATCAGTTCGGCAAAGGGCGTGTCGCGCCAGACAATGTCTTTCAGTCGTGGAATTTGGCTCATAGGTGGTAGGTGGCTAAATCAAAGAGGTGCGGTGAGACACCGCACCTCTTTGGTTGTTGGTTGCAACCCGTTGCGGGTTTTTCGTGTGTGTCAACGCAGGTCAAGTTCGTCGATGACGTAGCGGCTGCCTCCGAACTTATCGATGATGAAGAGCACGTAGCGGATGTCGACGTTGATGCAGCGTTGCAGATTGGGATCAAATCTCAAGTCGCTGGCCAGGCTCTCAATGTTGCCGTCGAAGGCCAGGCCGATGAGTTCGCCTTTGGCATTGAGCACGGGCGAGCCTGAGTTACCGCCAGTGATGTCGTTGTCGCTGGTGAAGCAGGTTTGGAGTTTGCCGTCTTCGCGGGCATAGGGGCCGTAGTCGCCTGCTTTATAGAGTCGGCGCAAGTCTTCGTTGATGAAATAGTCGCTTTCGGTTTTGCTCTCTTTCTCAAACATACCGTCGAGCACGGTGCGCCAGTCATATTGCACGGCGTCGCGGGGCTTGAGGTCGGTAACGTGGCCGTAGGTCATGCGAAGTGTGAAGTTGGCGTCGGGAGCCAGGGTGTTGCCACTCATTTCGCAGAGCGCTTTGGTGTAGGTCTTGGCATAGGGCGCAACAGCCTGCTTGTAGGTTTGCAGGACGGGCACTCCGCTCGTCAGCACATTGAAGGCCGCGCGTGACAGCTCTACCATCGGGTCTGCGAGCAATTTTTTATAGCCTTTGCCTTTGGCGAGTTTGGCCACGGCTACGCTGTCGGTGAGCATCGTGTTGTCGAATGCATAAGCTATGGCTTGGCGGGTTCGGTCGGGCTGCGCAAACATTTCGTCGCATTCTGCCAGTTTGTGGCGAGTGGCAAAGATTGGTGCAAGAAGTTCGGCCTTGTCTCGCATTAGTTTGAAGGCAGCTTTGTCCCAATAATTCTCTCTGAGGTGCTGCACGAGAGTGTTGAAGGCCTCGGCACTCGTCTCTTTGTTTTTGGTCGTTTGGACTGCGGCAAAACTTGCTGCGAGCATCGTCAGGCGGGCGTCGATTTCTCCTAATGTGTAGATGGAGAGAATGGCGTCGTGGCTGGCGTCGGCATAGGTTGTGCAGAGGCTGTCAATCTTGTCGATGGCGTCGGCATATTCGGGGTGTCCACTGGCCTGTGCAAAGGCTCTCACGCGGTTTTCTTCGGCCTTTTTGATATCGATGAGTCCCACGCGTTGGCACGACGAAATCATGCCGTCGAAGTTTTTGGTCATGTTGCCGAGCGAGAAATATTCGTCTTCAAGGGCCAGACGGTTTTCGTCGCTTTGGTCCATCAGTCGCTTGTAGAAGTCGAGCAGTGGATAGCCGGCAGCCACGATGGGCGTGTTGAGGCTACCCAGGCGGAAGGCCACGCCCGCGGCCGTGAGTGAGCGGTTGGTGGAGCCGGGGAAGCCCATCACCATGGTGAAATCGCCTTTGTTGTAGCCTTTGAGTGAAATGGGCAAGAACTTTTTACATTTCAAGGGCACATTGTCGGCGCTGTAGGGAGCCGGCTGTCCGTCTTTGTCGGCATAGATGCGGAACACGGCAAAGTCGGCGTTTTGTCGCGGCCACATCCAGTTATCTGTATTGCCTCCGAACTGGCCGACATTGTAGGGCGGATTGACGACAAGGCGCACGTCTTCGTAGGTCTGTTCGTAGAAGATGTAGAAACTGTTGCCACCAAAATAGGGCACCACGCGTGCTTCGATGCCTTTGACGTCTTTCCATTGGCTTTGGGCTAAAAGGGTGTCTGAGAGTGGCATGAGGAAATCTTCGGTCTGTCTGTCGTAGGTGTCGAGACCTTGTTCGTCGGCTGCTTTGTTGACCTCGTCGGTGACGTCAGCGATGGCTCTCACGAAGGTGAAGGTGAGATTGGGCGTTTGTCGCTCTTCGGCACGTGAGCGTGCAAAAAAGCCATTCTTGACGATGTCGTCTTCGGTAGTGCTCATTTCGTGCACTGTGCTGAATCCGCAGTGGTGGTTGGTGAAGACGAGACCATCGGCCGAGACAATTTCGCCCGTACACCCACCGCCGAAGATACCCACACATTCGCGGAGCGAGGGAGCGGTTTCGCTGTAGATTTCGTCTGTTGAGAGCAGGCATCCGGCCTTTTTGAGCGAGTCGGCCAGATGCTGTTGTTCCATGAGTTTGAGCATCCACATGCCGCCGTCGGCCTGTGCCGTTAGCGCGGAGCCTACGAGGAGAGCGGCCAAGAGGCGTCGGGGCTTCTTGAACCAAGAGTTGAGCATTGTTGTGTGCATAGTATGAATTTTTGATTATGAATTTGTTGCGAGTTGAAAAGTGTCGTGTCGTCGTGTAGGCAACTCCGACAAAGCGAAGTTAGGTCTTTTTAACCAAAGGCACAAATATCGACCATGATTTTTAAGACGAAAGGCCGCCGGCAAGGGCTTCGGCT
Organism: Prevotellamassilia sp.; assembly: GCA_018383375.1. Classification (GTDB taxonomy): domain Bacteria; phylum Bacteroidota; class Bacteroidia; order Bacteroidales; family Bacteroidaceae; genus Alloprevotella. Next base: position 12,487 of record JAHAWW010000209.1, read on the forward strand.
TGCATCGATTTGCCCGGTCACATTGCATCTTGATTGGTGCTCATATTTTTGAGCCCAAATCGAAGGGGGCTTATTCTTTTTTATCATCACTTACCGGACAGCAATAAAAGTTTTTGGCGTTGAAATCGCCCTCCGCGGCCACTTTACTGAAAAAGAAGTGTGTCGCAGAGGGCGATATGCTTATCTAACGGCGGGTGCCGCTCCCGGCAGGGGGTTAGAAGGTGATGCGATAGTAGATGTTCGGGAACGAGAGTTCGGCATCGGTGGTGTCGATACGGTTGTACTTATAGTTGTACGTCTCGCAATAGGGCGGCTTGGCGTTGGTGAGGTTTAGCGCTTCGATGGCGATGGTGTGGTCGCAGTGTTTGCCGGCTATCTTATAGCTTACGGTGAGATCGACGGTGGGCAGCGCGTCGTAACTCTTGCTGAAGGCTTCCCCCTCTTTGAGCACGACGTCGGCCTCGATATGTCCGGCATCGTAGAGGGCCTTGGTGGCGTCGAGGTCGGCCGGCGTGCGGCGCAGACCGCCCTGTATGGTAAACTTGGCATTGACGCTGAGCACGTTCTGCTTGTTGCTGCCGAGCATCCATTCCTTACCGCCCAGCAGCTTGACGAGGTAAGTACGGTTGTAGCGGGTGTTGCGCCACACGCCATCCATAGCTTTGTATTCCGACTTGTAGAGCGAGCCGTTGACCATCCCGTACCATCCGCCGCTCATATAGCGTTCGAGG
>JAHAWW010000219.1 GCA_018383375.1 Prevotellamassilia sp.
TTCTCACGACCGGCTCACCTGCAACCCTTCTTTCGAAACGCTCATCTCGACAAAGCGAGCGCCGGGAGCGGCAGGATGATCAGTGAGTCGCTCTCTGATGCGGCGAGCGGCTTCGGGCGATTTGGCCACCATGTACATAAAACCGCCCCCTCCGGCTCCGGGTAGTTTATAGCCCAGACAGAGGTCGTCGATTTGCCGGCAGATGGCCTCAATGGCCGGCGGGTTGGTGCCGCTGTCGAGCGCCTTGTTTTGCTGCCAAGTGGTGCGTACAAGACGACCGTAGTCGGCAAGACAGCCGGTCTGCATGGCTTCGCGCATTTGCAGGGCGTGGCTCTTCATCTCGTCGAGCAGGGCCAGATGGGTGGTGTTGTTGAGGAACATGCCGCGCACGATTTCGGCCAGAATGTGTTTGGCCGTACGGGTGATGCCGGTGTAATAGAGCAGGTGGCAGGGGCGAAGTTCGGGGTCGGTGAAGAGCGTGTCGGGCAACCACCTGACCACGGCATTTTGGTCGAAGCCCGTGCCCGTCTGCAGCAACTTGACCCCGGGGAAGACTCCACCATATTGGTCTTGCCATCCACCACCGGTGGTGAGCAATTGCTCGAGCACAAGAGTGCGGTTGCAGATTTCGTTTTTATCCCAGGCCAATCCGCAGAAGTCGCTCAACGCTCCGAGCACAGTGGCGGCAAGAATGCTACTCGTGCCCAGTCCCGAACCTGCAGGAATGGCCGAGAGCAGGGTGATTTCAATGCCACAGCCGAAAGCCTCGAGCTGTTGGCGCAAGCTGGCAAATGGTTCCACGCCAAAGCCCGGCATGAAGCCGGCCAGCGTCAGTGCGGCTTTGGGGATGGAGAAGGGCGACCCCACCTTATTATATTGTCGGAGCTCGTCGTAAGTTTCGATGCGTTCCATCGCACCGAGGTCGATGCTGCGGCAAATGATGACCGGCTCTTTTGAGGGCTTCACATAGACCTGCAAAGGTTGTTGACCACCCAAATGAATGGCCACATTGACCACATTGCCACCCGACAGGAGACTATAAGGCGGCGTATCGGTCCAGCCACCGGCCAGGTCAATTCTCACCGCACTTCTGCCCCACACAATCTGGTCGTCGAAGGTGGTCTTATGCGGTTGGCATTTTTGTCGAAGCACTTCGGCCGTCAGCCCTTGCCGCAAGAGGCCAAAAGCCCTTGCCTCATCGCCGGCAGCCTCATCGCCCTTGCCCAGCAGACGCTCTGTCTCCGAGCGGAACATGGCGTCGTGAATACGCATCATCAGTGGCGCGTCATCGGCCAGTTGCTCAGGCAGCGGCAATGAAGCCTCGGCAAATTTGCCGGCCATATCTTTGAGATTGACTTGATAAAACACACTCTTATGCCAGTTGCGGGCCAATGTGGGCAATGTTTTGGCACCAAGACGTCGGCGGTCGGCGGCCATTCGTCTGAGGTTGGCCGTCGACGAAATGCCTTCGGCCGACAGTCTTCGACACTCTCGCCACACTTGGGTCAACGACGGGTCGGGCGTGTCTGTCACGAACCATTCCAACAGACGCCCCAACAAATCCATCGAGGCCGAGACCGGGAAGAGTTCGGCGTGTTGGAGGTCGTCTGTTTGGCTGAAATCTGCCGGAGTCACACCGCGGCGGCTCATCCAATCTTTCAACGGACCTGAGAGATACTGCGTGGTGTCGCGGTCGATGGCTCCGCTGAAAGTGTCGTCAAATCCATAGGGTCGCAAAGCGTAGTCGGCCGAGCCGATGGGCACCATATCCACACACACACCGTCTCTGAGCGTGACGGTCCAGTCGTTTTGCGGCACACCCGTGATGATGTGTCGGCTCCCCAGCGTCCAGCCCTCACCGAGTTCGGCGTTTTCAATCCACACATCGGTCTGCGGTGCTTCGGGCCTGTGGGCGATGACGGCATTTTGAGTGAAAAGCGCACTTTGCCGCTTCACACCGCGCTGTATGATATAGAGTTTATCCTTCACGAGGTTTTGTATGGCCACCGACGAGCCAATCATCTCGGCAGACGTGCCGAAATGATAAAATTCGCCGCCTTCGAGGGGGACAATGGCCACGGTGAGCGCTTCAAGGTCTGCATCGGGCTTGGTGGGATGACTGCCGAGTGCACATCCAAATTGACTATAAAGGTCGTAGAAATCCGGCATCCGTCCGGCCTCTGCCCCACCCGATTTCCTCACCAAAGCCTCTACCGCACGGTCTGAGAGCAACCACACGCCGATGTCGATAAGCGAGAAATGGGTCTGCATGAGCGAAGCCTGCAAGTCTGTGGAAGGCTTCTGTAGCATAAAGTCGAGCTGTCCGGGACTATTGCGGTCCATCATGAAAACGCCGTGGTGGGAGGCCTGAACCGGATCGGCCCAAAGACCATAACACACCACATCGGCCTCGGGCACATCGGCCAAGGGGACTGTGGTGCGGATGAAGACATCGCCGCTGGCAATGAGCGTGTGGGTATGCTCCGGAGCCCGATTGAGCAGGCGGTGATAGAGCGGCAACTGAAGGTCGAGCAGGCATTGGTCTATGCGTTGCCCTCTGGCCCAACGAAACACCGGCACGGGCGTCAACACTTTGCCCATGGCCGCATAGGCCGGAAGTCGTCTGCTCTGTCCGCCGGCATGGAGCAACACACGCTTTTCGCGCTTCAACCAGTCGGCAAACGAGAGGTCGGGAGCCTCGGCCGCATGAGCCGCAGCCAGCAACCATGTGGTGCCGCCCCCCGAACCGAGTTTGTGGCCCACGGGGTCTGACGTGCAAAAAAACTCAGCCTTTGAGACCCCGGTGATATCGTGAAAACAGTCCACCACATTAGGCGGCAAAGAGAGCAAATTTTTCATAGACTATCTGAAGGTGATGAATTTGTTGAAAAAGAAATTGGCCACGGTGTAGACTACCATACCAGCCAAATAAGCCAGCCAATGTTCGGCCACGGGCAAAACGGCCCTGAACACGCCCCATTGCACCAGCCAACACAGCGCTGCGCCAACACCAAACCACAAGGCTTGGCGAGTCGTGTGGCGGCGCTGAGAACTTTGAGCCTTAAACGTCCAGCACCGATTGAGCACGAAACTGCACACGATGCCGGCCACATAGCTCCACAAATTGGCCCAGTCGAGGCTGATGCCGGCGGCACTGAGGGCCATGAACGAGCAGAAAGTCACCGCGGTGTTGACCACACCGACGAGACCGTATTTGACAAATTGAATCGTTCCCGTGTGCATAATTCGCCACAAATGTACATAAAAAAGGCGGTTTCGGCCGCTCATTAAGACAAAACTTATCGCCTTATGGCGTTGCCGATACGAGGAGCCGACTCAGGTCATTACATCCGGCAGCCTCCCCATGCGACACCCCTACGACACAGCGGCGCCGCCTCGCTGCCTTTGAGGGCATTCGAGACGGCGCCGGAATGATGGGCTATGACAAAAATGTGTCGGGCTATGTCATGGGTTGATTAACCGCGAATGGAGGTCAGGCCTTCTTGCGGTAGCCACACTTGGGACAAACACCGTCGGCGTTCAGGGCAATGCCACAGAGCGGACAGCGGTCGATGGACTGACGAGAGGGGAACTCGGCCGTGGCGGCATTCACACCGCTAGTAAAGGTGAGTTTCACGATGTTGAGTTTGTCTTTGAGCAGGTCATAGACAATCTTGATCATGCCCTCGACGGTCATGGTCTCCTTGGTCACCACGAGGCGGCAGTCGGGATAGGCCGTGGCCAGTTCGGTCTTGAAGGCGGCGCCCTTCATCGTGTTTTGAGGATGCCCGTTTTTGATGCCTTGCTTTTCATAAACGTCGAGAACGGCAGGCAGCAGGGGGTCGTCGGCACGAAGCACAAGGGCGTGGTCAAAATTCTTCAACACGTCCCAAGCCACTTTCTGGATTTCGTTGCAAGGGTAAACCATGTTGACGCCTTCGTTGATGGTGTCTTCCACTTCGATGGTCAACACGCCGGTGTGGCCGTGGAGGTATTGGGCCTCACCTTTGAAGCCATAAAAACGGTGGGCATACTGGAGGTCGAAAGATGTGATGCTTCTCATAATGTTTGAATGTTTGAGGGTTAGTAATGAATGTGGTTTTGTTTTCTGATGCAAATATATAGAAGTTCTTTTTCACGAACAAACGATAAAATAAATGCTACGATTAATTTTTTCAATAAATCATCAGCAAAGCGCTGATTTATCGCTACCTTCGCACCATCGTTACAACCTTAAACCTATGACTCTTCAACAGCTGGAATATGTGGTGGCCCTCGCTCGTATGTGCCATTTCGGCCGGGCTGCCGAAGCGTGTGGCGTGACACAGTCTACGCTCAGTTCAATGGTAATGAAGTTGGAAAAAGAACTGGGGCTGTCCCTTTTCACACGGTCGGGTCACGGCGTAAGACCCACACCATCGGGAGAGAAACTCATCGTTCAAGCCCGCCACATCCTCGACGAAGCTCGGCGGCTGGAAGCTATGGCCACCGAAGAGCGTGGCGGCGTGGGCGGCGTGTTTCGGCTGGGCATTCTTCCCACTATTGCGCCATACCTGCTTCCCCGGTTTTTTCCCTCACTTTGCGCCCAAAACAAGAAACTCGACCTCCGTGTGGTGGAGATGAAAACCGACGAAATGAAACGAGCGCTCGAGCATCACGATATCGATGCGGGCATCATGGTGGCTGTGGAGGGCTTAGAGAATTTTGAATGCCACACGCTCTATTATGAGCAATTTTTGGCCTATGTGGCTCAAAAAGATGCCTTGTTTTCACATCAGTCCATCAAAACGGCCGACCTCGCCGACGAAGCGCTCTGGTTGCTCGATGAGGGCCACTGTTTCAGAGACCAGTTGGTGAAATTTTGTAGTCTCAAATCGGCCACGGCCCCACGACGCACCTACACGCTGGGCAGCATTGAGACGTTTATGCGAATGGTCGAGAGCGGCATGGGCGTGACTTTCATTCCCGAACTGGCCCTTGAGCAACTCTCGGCAGAGCAACGCGGACTGGTGCGGCCGTTTGCCATACCCATCCCCACCCGAGAAATCATCTTGACCACAACGACCGACTTCGTGCGCCACACATTGCGCGACCTGCTCATCACCGCCATCAGCCGGAGCGTGCCGCCACAGATGCTGACACTCAACAACACCGAGCAGCGCGTATAGCGTGACATTTTTTTGAGAAACAAAAAACTAAACGACAAAAAAAGTATTGAGCGGTCCAAGTGAGGCCTGCAGGGCTGCTCTTCCGCACTTAGTCTTCGCGGCTCTTTGTCCTTTGTCTCCCGGGGCTCATCAACAACCGTTTCCTTATCTCATACACTTTTCTCAATGTTCAAACGTTTACTCTTTTCATTGCTGACCCTCTCGGCTCTGACCGCCCGGGCCGACCTGCCCTTCCGCAACCACCGCTACGACGGGTTCAAGGTCATCGACACCGACAGCACCCAAATTGTGTTTATCGGCAACAGCATTACCAATATGCACGAATGGTGGGAAGCCTTTGCCGACCATCGGGTGATTAACCGCGGTGTGTCGGGTGCCGTTTCGGACGAAACCATCGCCAATCTCGAAGGCATCCTCGCCGGTAGGCCGGCCAAAGCGTTCCTGATGATTGGCACCAACGACCTCGGCACGTCGGGCATCAACACAGCCGCCCACGTGGCCGGCAATGTGCGCCACATCTTGCGGCGCTTCAAGAGTGAGAGTCCGCGCACCGAGCTTTTTGTGCAAAGCATCCTGCCCAGCCGTCTGCGCAATGTGTCGCTCCAACAAGAAACCAACGACTCGCTGCGCAATATTTGCAGCGAAATGGGTGCCACTTATGTGGACCTTTGGGACAAATTCACCGACCTGACCGAGGCGGGCAATAACACCCACACGCTCGATGGTCTTCACCTCACGGCTTCGGGCTATGCCATCTGGTGTCAGGCCATTGCGCCGCTTGTGGGGCTGAGCACGGTCTATAGCGACGCCACCACCGACAACCCGGGCAGTCTGGGCGGTGCCTATGGCATGCGCGCCAGCTATTTTGCCGCACTGCCCGTGCGTGAGGGCGACGTGCTCATCATCGGCGACGAGACGGTCCACGGCGGCGAATGGCACGAACTGCTTCACAGCCCGCGCGTGAAAAACCGCGGCAACGGCTGGGGACTCAACAGCAGCGAGATGGCCATCGTGGCCCAAGAGCTGCCACTCATTCTCGGCGGCTGCAGCCAAACGGGCTATCCCGAACAGATATTCTTTTATAACGGAGCTAAAGAGGTGTCTGACACATCGACGGCCATCGCCGACATGATGACGGCCTATCGGGCCAATGTGGCCACGGCACAAAACCTTGCTCCCACGACTGCCATCCGTCTGCTGCCGGTCATCCCGGGCGTTGCCTCGGCTGAGATTTTAAGCCGAGCCCGGGCTTTCAACGACTCGCTCCGTGCCTTTTCCGACGCCACCGAGGGTGTCGAATTTGTAGACTGCTATGACCATTTCTATCCCGGTGGCGCAGTGGACACGCGCTATTTCCAGGGTCGCTATTTCAGTGGACTGGGCTACGCCAAGCTCTCGCAGGCCATTGCGCCCTATATCGAAGGGGCCACGGCCACGACAGACTCTGCCGCCAACGCCGCGTTGGCCCGCTTCAACGCCCGCACCACACTGGCCCGTGCCGACTCCAAGATGACCTATACGGGCATCGGCGACAAGGTGGGTTGGTACACGGCCGAAGCCGCTGCCGACTTATTGGCAGCCAAGGCCGGAGCCGCCGAACTGTTGGCCCGTGCCGACGTGACCACCGACGAGCTCACTGCTGCAGCCACGGCCATCGACGCAGCCTGGACGGCTTTGATGCCACGCCTCAACCAGCCCACCGTGAGCACTGCCGACGACGAACATTGGTATCGCCTCTCCACACCGCTCCGCGCCGACCGCTATCTCACGTCGACCGGCGCGGGCTACGGTCTGGTGGGAAACGAAGCGCACAGTCTGCCCACAGGTATGTGGAAGTTTGTGAGCCGCTCAGACGGCAGCCTCGACATCGTCAACCGTGACGACGGTAGCTACATCTCGCCGGCTTCGTCATACAACACCACAATCAAAACTTCAGCCACCTCGCCGGCTTCGGGCTGGACGCTGAGCTATGGCCAAACGCCCGGCCTCTTCATCGTGAGCAGTGGCGCGGTCGAACTCAACCAAACCCAATCGGCACAAGGCTATGCCATCTTCAACTGGAGTTCGGACCGCTCGGGCACCGACCGCAACGATGCCGGATGCCAGTTTCTCATCACCGAAGCCCCTGAGCCCGAAGTGGTCACGCCCATAGCCGACCCCGTGTTGACGCTCACCGACATCACGCTCGACGGCACGGCCCCCTATCGCGTGGCCGACGAATGGGCTGCCCCCGTGCTCTCATCGGCTTCGGGCACCGTGGCCATCGACTTCACCCTCACCTCGCCCACGGCCGACTGCGGCATACTCGTGGGCAGTTCAAACGAAGCCGGCACCGACTATTTCAGCGTCGTGCAGCGGCAGACCAATCGCTACGGCGTGCAATACATTGGTGCCCAAAACGGCCAAGAAGGTTGGTACACCAAGACGGCAACCATGAGTGGCCGCATCCGGCTGGTCGTCACGATGGACGCCGAGGCCAAAGCCTATGTCTATTATTATAACGGCACCTCGGCCGGCACAATCAGCGGCATGCCCGAAGCCTACGGCTACCGCAGTTTCGGCAATGTTCCCGACGTGTCCGGACTGTTCCTCGGTGGTGTTGTGACAAGCACCTCGGCCAATCTCCATCCCCACTCGGGCACCATTCACTCCGTGCGCTTCTGGGACACGGTGTTGACAGCAGCCGAGGTGGGTCGACTCACCTACGACGGCCTTGTGGCCACCGCCATTGCCGCCGCACCGCTCGCTCCGAGCATCGAAGCGAACGCCCCCGTGCTCTACGACCTCTACGGCCGCCCTGCCAGCGCGAACACACGCGGCATTGTCATTGGCAATGGCTTGAAAAAGTTGGTGACGAAAACAACCAGACCGTAAATTTTCCGGGGCTTATTATCGTCAAAACACTCCGGCAGAGTGAGACCGCTCTCGTCAAACCTCGACGTGAAGGACTGCACCCTGCCGGTTTTTCGGCTCTCCTAAATGGGCTTCTTTGGCGCGGGCCGCAGACGGCTCACCGACGACATTAAAATGTCTTTTTTGATTTGATGTCGAAAGACTAAATTTAGATTGGAAAACAGAGAGAGGCCACATCGGCCTCTTTTTGTTAGTCTGAGGCGTTTATGGGAATAGGGACAGGGGAAAATGGCCTTATTCCCGTTTTTCCTACCATAAAGACAGGATTCACGAGAAGGCAAACGGACCGATTTTTTATTATTTCAAAAGCCGACAGAGTGTTTTTGGCCTTCATAAACTGCCTCGGACGAAAAAATTGAAGTTTTTTTGTCACGTTCGGCCGCCTTTTTGAACAATTCTCCTCGGCCCTGCTCTCACATAAGACCTCAAACGCGCTTTTCGTCACAAGCTGCTGAGGGCCGCTCCGACATTCGCCAACTGACGACAGAGCGGCCCACGGCCTGTGATTGAGATGAAATGAATCAGATTGATTGACGGCTCAAATAGGCGTCAATGTCGCGAGCCACTTTGCGGCCTCCGGCAATGCAACGCACCACAAGACTGGCTCCCGTGGCGGCATCTCCGGCCACAAACACGCCTTCCGGTAGTTCTTTCTGCTCAGGACGCAAGAAGCCCATGGCCAACAAGACGAGTTCGGCCTTGATGACTTCTTTCTTGCCCGTGGGTTTCATCGTGGGACGGCCGCCATCGGGATTGGGCAACCATTCAACCTCTTCCACTTCCACACCCGTGACGTGGCCGTCTGTGCCGCCAATGAATTTGAGCGACGAGAGCGACCAGCGGCGGGTGCAACCTTCTTCGTGGCTGCTGCTGGTCTTTAACACCACCGGCCACTGAGGCCACGGCGTCGCCGGATTGTGGCCAACGGGAGGCTTGGGCATAATCTCAATCTGCGTGACACTGGCAGCTCCCTGACGATTGCTGGTGCCGATGCAGTCGCTTCCGGTGTCGCCACCGCCAATGACAAGGACGTTTTTGCCATGGGCGGTGATGCGCTCGGCAGCAGTGAAGGCTTGTCCGGCAAGCACACGGTTTTGCTGAGCCAAAAGTTCGAGCGCGAAATGCACACCCTTGAGGTCGCGACCGGGAATGTTGAGGTCGCGCGCCTGAGGCGTACCGGTGCAAAGGCAATAGGCATCAAATCCCTCCGGCAGGTGGGCCGGGTCAATCTTGGTGGAGACCTTGAACGTGACGCCCTCAGCCTGCATCACACGGACACGGCGGTCGATGACGGTCTTTTGGAGTTTGAAATTGGGGATGCCGAAACGCAAAAGGCCGCCGATGTATTCGTCTTTCTCAAACACGGTGACGTCATAGCCCATGTGGTTGAGCTGATTGGCAGCAGCAAGCCCCGCAGGGCCACTCCCCACAATGGCCACGCTTTTGCCCACACGGGGATATTGTTTGGGCTCGACATAGCCCTCGCGAAAGGCCGACTCAATGACGGCACACTCGTCTTCGCGTATGGTGACGGGCGAATCGATGGAGAGTTTCAACACACAACTCTTCTCGCAGAGTGCCGGACAAATGCGACCGGTGAACTCCGGAAAGTCGTTGGTGGCGGTGAGTATCTCATAGGCCTCGCGCCAACGGCCTTTGTAGATGGCATCTTGAAACTCAGGCGGACGGTTGCCAAGCGGGCAAGCCCAGTGGCAGAAGGGTACGCCGCAGTCCATGCAGCGTGAGGCTTGGAGTTTGCGTTCTCCGGTATTGAGCGTTTGTTCCACTTCGCCAAAATCGGCAATGCGTTCGTGCACGGGGCGATAACCAGCTTCTTGACGCGGAACAGACAAAAAGGCTTTAGGATTTCCCATTTTTGTTGAAGGTTTATATCGTTTTTGGAGTCTGAGAGTTGAAAGACTAAAAGGCCCGGAGGCTTAAAGGCTAAAAAATCTAATAGGCGTCTCTTGGTCTCATTTTTAATAGTCTCTCTGCACTTCTGCAATTTTTTGGCGGAGTTTCTTCATCTGCTCCTCTGCCAACACGCGCTTATATTCAATCGGCGTGACTTGTATGAAGTCGTCGACGTAGCGGTTCCAGTCGTCGAGCATCGTACGGGCCAAATGGCTGCCGGTGTAGAGATAGTGTTGGCGAATGAGCTCATGCAGTTATTTGCGCGCCGTAGAGTCTTCAAGCAACGAGAGTTCTACCATCTCCATGTTACAGAAGTAGTCGAAATCGTGGTTCTTGTCCCAAACGTAAGCCACGCCGCCGCTCATACCAGCGGCAAAGTTGCGTCCGGTCTCTCCAAGCACGACGACGCGGCCGCCGGTCATGTATTCGCAGCAGTGGTCGCCCACGCCTTCAACGACGGCAATGGCACCAGAGTTGCGCACGGCAAAACGTTCGCCGGCCTTTCCATTGATGTAGACCTCGCCGGTTGTAGCCCCATAGAGCAGGGTGTTGCCGGCAATGGCATTGTCTTCGGCCTTGAAGTTTGACCTCACAGGCGGCATCACGGCGATGCGGCCACCGCTCAGGCCCTTGCCAAGGTAGTCGTTGGCTTCGCCTTCAAGTTTAAAGCTGATGCCATGGGCAAGGAAAGCGCCGAAACTCTGTCCGGCAGAGCCCTTGAACTTCACACTGATGGTGTCGTCCGGCAGACCGGCATGGCCATACGTCTTCGCCACCACGCCCGACAACATCGCGCCGACGGCGCGGTCGGTGTTGCCAATGGCATATTCAAGCGATACTTCACGCTGGTGCTGGATGGCATCGCGAGCGGCTTCAATCATTGCCACGTCTTTGACGGTCTGAATTTGGTGCATCTGGGCCGTGGTGTGGCGCAGGGCGGCTTGATTGTCCACACGATGGAGCAGACGTGTGAAGTCGAGCTTAGCGGCTTTTGGGCCTGCGGGGGCTTTCAACTCGATGAGCTCAGTGTGGCCCACGATGTCGTCAAGCCGACGGAAGCCCATCTCTGCAAGATATTCACGCACCTCCTCGGCAAGGAAGCGGAAGTAATTGACCACATATTCATAACGCCCACGGAAGTGTTCACGCAAAGCCGGGTCTTGGGTGGCCACACCCACGGGACAGGTGTTTTGATGGCACTTGCGCATCAGCACACAGCCGAGCACCACGAGCACTCCCGTGCCAAAGGCAAACTCTTCGGCACCGAGCAGAGCCATAGAAATGATGTCGCGACCGGTTTTGAGCTGGCCGTCGGTCTGCAAACGCACCTGACCACGCAAGCCGTTGAGCACAAGCGTCTGTTGCGTTTCGCTCAAACCAATCTCTGGCGAGATACCGGCATACTTCACGGAGGAGGCAGGCGAGGCTCCCGTTCCGCCCTCGGCACCCGAAATGACGATAAGGTCGGCCTTGGCCTTGGCCACACCGGCAGCAATAGTGCCGACACCACTCTCGGCCACGAGTTTCACACTGATCTGTGCCTTCGGATTGACGTTCTTCAAGTCGAAAATGAGTTGTGCCAAGTCTTCGATAGAATAGATGTCGTGGTGAGGCGGCGGCGAGATGAGTGATATGCCGGGTATAGAGTGACGGGTGCGGGCAATGATGTCGTTCACCTTATAACCCGGCAACTGTCCGCCCTCACCCGGTTTGGCGCCTTGTGCCACCTTGATTTGTATCTCATCGGCATTGACCAAATATTCCGTAGTCACGCCAAAACGACCCGAGGCCACTTGCTTGGTTTTGCTATTGAGTGCAATGCCGTCGAAAGTGTCGTGGAAGCGTTCGCTGTCTTCTCCTCCCTCGCCGGTATTGCTACGCGCACCGAGTTTGTTCATGGCCAAAGCCAAAGCCTCATGGGCTTCTTTGCTGATGGCACCAAACGACATCGCACCCGTAACAAAGTGCTTGACGATGCTGCTGACGGGCTCCACTTCGTCTATGGAGATGGGCGCACGCTTAAAGTTGAAGAAGTCACGAATAAAGAGCGGCGAAGTTTTGTCGTCTACCAAATGGGTGAATTCCTTAAACTTTTTGTAGCTGCCCAAACGTGTGGCCAATTGCAAAGCAGCTATGGTCTCGGGGTTCCAAGCGTGGTGCTCACCGTCTTTACGATAGGCATAAATACCCACGTTGGGCAAAAGGTCTTCGCGATTGGGATTGTCGGCATAGCTAAAGGCTACGTCGTGGAAGTGTACATAGTCGCGGGCGATTTCCTCAAGTCCGACACCGCCAATGGTGGAAATCTCTGTGCCGAAATAGCGGCGCAAGAGGTCTTCACTCACACCAATGGCCTCAAATATCTTGGCGCCGCGATAAGAGCGGATGGTGCTGATGCCCATCTTACTCATTATTTTATATAAGCCTTTGCAGACGGCTTTGATGTAACCTTGCTCGGCCGTGTCGTAGTTCATCTGCACTTCGCCGCGGCGCACAAGGTCATCGAGCACGGCGAAAGCCATATACGGATTGATGGCGCTGGCGCCGTAGCCTAAGAGCAGGGCGGCATGCATCACTTCGCGTATTTCGCCACTCTCAACGATGAGGGCCGTCTCTACACGCTTTTGCACGCTGATGAGATGGTGATGGACGGCACTAACGGCCAAGAGCGACGGAATGGCGGCATGGTCGCGGTCGATAGCTCGGTCAGACAAGACGATGTAGTTCACACCGTCGAGCACTGACTGCTCGGCTTGCTTGCAAAGGTTGTCAAGAGCCTCTTGCAAGCCGGCGGCGCCCTTCTTCGCTTCAAAGAGCATCGGGAGCTTAATGGTCTTGAAACCTTTATAGCGGATATTGCACAAAAGGTCAAGGCTGCGGTTGCTCAAAATGGGATGCGGGAGGCGCACCATCTTGCAGTGGCTCTCGTTGGGCACGAGAATATTCATGCCGACCGCACCGATGTATTCGGTGAGCGACATGACGAGTTCCTCGCGAATGGGGTCGATGGCCGGGTTGGTCACCTGGGCAAACTGCTGACGGAAGTAGTTAAAGAGCAGTTGGGGTTTCTCTGAAAGCACAGCGAGCGGCGTGTCGTTACCCATAGACACCACCGGCTCAGACCCGTTCTGACACATGGGCACAAGTAGGCGTTCCACATCTTCACGGGTGTAGCCAAAGGCGCGAAGCTTCATCGCATAGTCGTCGATAGCTCCCGTCACCTTGCGGCCGCTTTTGAGGGCGTCGAGCTCTATGCGGTTGGTCGACAACCAGTCACGATAGGGTTTGGCTGCGGCGAGTTGCTCTTTGAGTTCGCCATCATAATAGATGCGGCCCTCTTGCGTGTCGATGAGCAATATTTTTCCGGGCTGCAGTCGGCCTTTCTCTTTGATGTCGCCTGCTTCAAAACCAATCACGCCTGCCTCGCTTGCCACCACCATCATATCGCCACGGGTGATGAGATAGCGTGCCGGACGCAGACCATTACGGTCGAGCATACCGCCGGCGTATCGGCCATCGCTGAAAAGCAACGCAGCCGGTCCGTCCCACGGCTCCATGAGGATGGAGTGGTATTCGTAGAAAGCTTTGAGTTCTTCGCTGATGGGGTTCTTGTCGTTGAAACTTTCAGGCACCAACATCGCCATGGCGTGAGGCAGGCTCAGTCCAGACATCACCAAAAACTCGAGCACGTTGTCAAGCGAAGCCGAGTCGCTCATGCCGGGCTGAATGATGGGCCTTATGGCCTTGATGTCGCCCAATGCGGGTGTGGAGAGCACGGCCTCGCGAGCTTCCATCCATCCCCTATTGCCGCGAATGGTGTTAATCTCTCCGTTGTGTGCCAAGAGGCGGAAAGGTTGTGCCAAACTCCATGTGGGGAAGGTGTTGGTAGAGAAGCGCGAGTGCACCACGGCGAGTCCGCTGGTGAAATAAGGCTGTGTGAGGTCAGGATAATACTCACGCAACTGTCGCGACGTAAGCATACCCTTATAGACGATATTCTTGGACGAAAGCGAAACGATGTAAAAATCCTTGTGGGTTATGCGCTTTTCGATTTTCTTACGGATGACATAGAGCAGCCTTTCGAGATGTTCGACGTCGGTGTTTTCGCCGGGCGTGACAAAGATTTGGCGGATGTCGGGCTCTGCGTCGCGAGCGTCCTGTCCCAAGATATCGGAGTTGACAGGTACGTTTCGCATGTGCATCAGAGTGAGTCCTTCACGCTCAATCTCTTCAATCATCACACTGAGAATGCTCTGCTGCGCTTTTTCGTCTTTGGGCAGAAAGACGAGGCCCGTGCCGTATTTGCCTTTCTCTGGCACAGGTATGCCTTGCAATAAGATAAATTCGTGTGGGATTTGAAGCATGATACCCGCTCCGTCACCGGTTTTGTTGTCTGCGCCTTCAGCGCCGCGGTGTTGCATATTTTCCAACACCTTGAGCGCGGCATCCACCAGTTCGTGCGATTTGTTGCCGTGCACATTTACAATCATGCCGACACCACAAGCATCGTGCTCATTCTCGGGCGTGTAGAGCCCTTGCGTTTCGTTCGGGTGAAAAGGTTTCATCAGTTCGATAGATTTGACAGATTACTTTGAGAGAAGCCCGTCGGCGGTGCGGCGGCTGCAGAGCGGTTAGGCCGATAGGCTTTGCGCGTTGTTGTGACGTCGCGCCTTAGCCGAGCGTCTCTTTTCTGGTTTATTGAATGCAAAATTAGTCATTTACTTTCAATTTGTATAGTTTTATTTAAGAAAAATCTCATAAGAGTAGATTTTTACCACATAAAAGTAACAAACAGATTATTTATGTGCAAAAGCAAGCGCCTTTCGCGAAGATGAAGATACATCTTGGCGAAAGGCGCAATTAAGATGATTGTTCGCGCGCGCGTATATAGTATAGGTATATGCACTTTGATAATGGGCCTATGTCACGGCGGGTCTGGCACAAGTCTCGGCAGACAGGCTGTGAAGGTGACGGGTCAAGTGGCGTCGGCCTCGGGCATTTGGGTCGTCGCGGCGAGCTGTTCAGCCTCGGTGAGCGGCGGCAGGGGATTGCGGTCGCTTTCGCGTGCTCCGAGTCGCTGGAGTTTGCGGCAGGTCTGAACGATGCTCTGTCCTGTGTCACCGAGTTTGCGGTCGCCCTCGTCGTAGGCCTTGGCCGCAACCTCAAGCGCCTTGCCCACGGCCTTGTATTTTTTGACAAATTGCCCCACGCGGTCGAGCATTTCGCCGGCCAAGGCAAATACTTTCTCGTGGTTGCTCACTTGGGCTATCTGAGTCCATGTGAGGCTCACGATGCGCAGGGCCGCATAGAGCGTTTGCTCGTCGGCGATAAACACGCCCTGCTCCATAGCGCGTCGCCACAAGTCGGGCTGGGCGGTGAGGGCTGTCCATAGCGCACCCGAGTTGGGGACAAACATAATCACATAGTTCATGGCGACCTTTGGCGGCCGGATGTAGCTCGAATAGTCTTTGGCGGCCAGTTCCTTGACGTGTTTTTGCAGACTCTCCACATGTTGCCGCAGGGCGCGGTTGCGCAGTGCGTCGTCGGTGGCGTTGAGATAGTCGAGAAAAGCCGTGAGCGACACTTTGGAGTCAATCACCACGTCGCGCGTCTTGTCGAGATGCAAGATGACATCGGGTCTGAGCCTTCGCCCCTCTTCACTCTTCACGGTGGTGCCGTCGGCATGGCGTATGACCGCCTGTGTGTCGTAGTGTACACCGCGCGTGAGGCCACCGGCTTGGAGCAACTCGTCGAGCACCACTTCGCCCCACTCTCCCTGTACGCGGCTGCCTTGCCTGAACACGCGCGCCAATTCGTCGGCACTGCGTCGGGCGGCTTCGCTCTCACGCATCATACCCTCCACGCCGGCCTTCATCTCACCGCCCAGCCGCGATTGCTCTTTGGCGGCTTCGACCATGGCTTGCTGCATTTGGGCCATCGTTTCGCCCAGCGGTTTCATGAGGTTCTCAATGCTTGATGTGCTGTAGTCTGAAAACTCTTTTTGTCGCGCCTTGAGCATAGCTTCAGTCTTCACGCTCATCTCGGCGGTGACTTTGGCCATCATCTCTTGCCAGCGTTGCTCCACGGCGGCCACAATTTCGCGGTGTCGGTTTTCGAGGGCGTCGAGTGCGGCGCGGTGTGCACGCTCTTGGGCTTCGAGCGCCAGACGCCCATACTGCTCGCCGTCGCGCCGTGCCTGTTCTCCGGCCTTCTCGGCCTCGGCCTTGACCTCCTTGAGTTGGGCCGACAACATGGCTACCTCGGCCTCGCGACCACCTTGGCGACCACGCCAATAGAGCCAACTGGCGACGGCGCCCACCAACAAACCGCCTGCGGCGGCTATCACTGTCATCATTTTTACGCTATTTGAGGGTTTATGCCACAAAGTTACACGCTTTTGCACACAATGCAGGGCCACGGCATCGAATATTGACGGGTTCAGATGGCCCCGAGCCGGCCAAAAGCCGTAATTTTGCGGATATAAACGGCCCAGAGACGGGATTGCAAGCCATCAAACCGGCCCGTCGAGAGGGTTCAAGCCAACACTATCGCTCAAAATGATTTTCACCGACTTTTCATTTCTTCCCCATCCCCTTAGCGTGCGCGCCATCTGCCGCGAACTGTCATTCAAGCAGCCTGCCGGCACGTCGCGCGGCGTTTATCTCACACGCCGGATATGGTATGTGGTCATCACCTCGCCGACGTGCCGCCAATTGCTGGGACTGGGCGAATGTGCACCCCTGCCCGATCTCTCGTGCGATGCCGGTCCCGACTATGCCGAGCGGCTTCGGGCGACCTGCCATTGTCTCGAAACGACGGGCCGGGTGGACTTTGAGTCGCTCAGAGCCTTTCCCTCCATCACCTTCGGCCTCGAGACGGCTCTGCTCTCGGCCAAAGCCTCGCTCCAAGGCGGCGATTTCCTCACACTCTTCGACACGCCCTACACGCGAGGCGAGACGCCCATTCGCATCAACGGTTTGGTGTGGATGGGGCGAAGAGACGAAATGATGGCAAGGATGGAAGACAAAATCAAACAGGGCTTCAGATGTGTGAAACTAAAAATCGGTGCCATTGATTTTGAAGAAGAAATGAGCCTCATAGCGTGTCTACGCTCACGCTTTGGTGAGAACGAGATGGAACTGCGCGTCGACGCCAATGGGGCCTTTCGGCCCGACGAGGCTATGCACAAGCTCGAGCGTCTCGCCGCCTTTGGCATTCACAGCATAGAGCAACCCATACGCGCCGGACAATGGGACGAAATGGCCGGTCTCTGCCGCCAATCGCCCATAGCCATTGCGCTCGACGAAGAACTCATCGGCATCAACAAACCCGACGAGAAACGCAAACTGCTTGAGACCATACGCCCGCAATATATCATCTTGAAGCCCTCGCTCCACGGCGGACTCAGCGGATGTGAGGAATGGATGAAACTGGCCGCCGACCTCGACATCCCCAACTGGGTGACAAGCGCGCTCGAAAGCAATGTGGGGCTCAACGCCATTGCACAATGGACCTCGGCCATACGCGACAAATACCCCTGCCCCACCCGACAGTTGCCACCCGTTCAGGGACTGGGCACGGGAGGCCTTTTTGTCACGAACTTCCCCTTCACCACAATGAGCCTCGAAAGCGACCAACTCTGGAACAAACCGCAAGACGAACGCCTTTTCAGGCAAGAAGTTCAGGCTTTTGAGCGGGAATGGCGGAGCGCCTCAGAGACTTTAATGGTGAAGACATCGGGCTCGACGGGAGAGCCTAAGACCATGGAGGTAAAAAAATGCCACATGGCCGCCAGTGCCTGCCGCACCGTCAAGACCCTTGGGCTTCAAGCCGGCGACACAGCCCTGCTCTGCCTGCCGTTGCAGTATATCGCCGGCAAAATGATGGCCGTGAGAGCCTTCACGGCCGGGCTTCGCCTCGTGTGTGTGCCGCCATCGTCTCATCCCTTTGCACGACTGCACACGTCGCCCACCTTTGCCGCTCTCACTCCCCATCAGGTGTGGGAGACGCTGCAAGTGGCGCGCGAGGCTGAACGACTCAAACGCGTTCCTCACCTCATCATCGGCGGCGGCGCCATAGACCAGGCCTTAGCCGAGATTTTACGGTCGTGGCCGGGCGCCGTGTGGAGCACCTACGGCATGACCGAGACCCTCTCACACATCGCCCTGCGCAGGCTCAACGGCCCCGAAGCCGACGAGGCCTACACGCTGCTCGAGGGCGTAGGCATCGAAACCGACAACGACGGCCGACTCATCATCACCGACACAGCCACAGGCGGTCAACGCCTCGTGACCAACGACCTGGCCACCCTCTTGCCTGGCAGACGGTTT
>JAHAWW010000221.1 GCA_018383375.1 Prevotellamassilia sp.
TTTGACGGCATAGGCTCCGGGCACAGTTGGGTGGGCTTCAAACTGATAGTCAGTGGCTTGGCCCAAAGAGCCGTGTGCCTTGCCGTACATGTAATAGCCTGAGGCATAGGAGAGAAGGCGGTCGCCGTCTTTCATCCAGACATTGCCGGCATCGGGGGTGGCCGAGAGGCGCAGCGGGGTGTTGGCCGAAAGGTCCTCGGGCAGGGAGAGGTATTGGCCGGTGGCACAGGCGCGCAGGCGATAGAAGGTTTAGTCGGTCAGACCGACCGTTTCGACGATGGTGACAAACTGGAAGTCGCTCGAGACGATGAGCACGTCGTTGTTGTTGCAGAGATAGCCCTTGGGGTCGTCGGCATAGCGGTGGTTGAGCGAGAAGGTCTCGCCGCTGCGGCTCAGTTGGGCTTGTTGCAGATTGTGGCTCAACAGCGTGAAACTGCCCCAGGTGTAGCCGCGACGCAGGATGAAATCATTGTAAGTGTTGGTCATACCGTCGAGATAGGGCACATTCCCCTCGTCGTCTTTCAGATAAATGCCGTCTTGGCCGGCTGTGAGCACCAGCGGTGTTCCGTCGGCGGCGTCGGCTTTCCATACTTCTTTCAATTCGTCGCCCACCACCGTGCGGCTGTAATAATAATAGGGTGTGGAAGCCGGCAAGGCTTGATAACTCCTCAACAGATAGCGGCCGGACGTGGGATAGACAATCTCGGCATCGGTGGCATTGTGGAGCGTCTGCATGGAGGCAAGCACACGTTCGCCCGTGGCCGTGTCGAAGTCCGGCAAGAGGAAACCTTCGCTGTCAAACACTTGTGGGTAAGCGCTTTTCAGTTCTTGGTAGGTAGCCAATGAGGGGAGGGGATAACCGGCTTCGCCCTCGTGGCTCACCAGCTGTGCCGCCAGTCGGCCGATGTCTTTCAATTGTTTGTGGATGGCGGCTGTGGCCGGCTTGGCTTCGGGAAGTTCGAAAATCTGAGTGTAGACGTAGGGCGTACCGCTGACGGTGGCCGTCCAGGTGCGGCGGATGAGGCGTCCTTCGGCCGTTTGAGCATAGGTGGCGTCATAGGTCGTCGAGGGATTGCTCTGCCGATAGGCCACCAGCGACGGTGCCGTCTTCGGCAGGTCGTCGATGCTTTCCAGGCGAATATAGGGCGCAGGAGCCTCGCCGCCGGTGGCTTCGTCTTTGAAAAGATAGCGGGCATCGTTCGCGCTGAGTGTGAAACCGCCGCTGTAGATGGTTTCGCCGTTTTGCCGGTAATACGGGATGGAAGGCATCATGGCGTAAGGGGCTTCACCGATAATCTCCACCTTGATGGCGCCGCCGTTGATGGCTTGCGGATAGTCGCGATAGGCCGTCTGGCCGATGGTGATGTAGGGGAAGGCTCCCGTCCAAGTGCCGGTGTTGGGCAGGTCGTCGGCCAGAATGTAGGGGAAACTCTGACCGAAGTCCGTCGACAGGGAGATGCGCACACGGCTGTTGGGCCCGTATACGTCGGTCTGCGGTGTCCACGTCAGCGACAGTTTGTTGCCCCAACGGTAGAGCAACGTGTTGGTCGGATAGGTGATGTTGGCCGCAAAGGGTTCGCCTTTGATAATGCGCAGCTTGATTTTCCGGCTGTCGTAAAGTGAATTTTGATGGACGGCCGCCGCAAACGTAAACAATCCCGTGCGTGAGGCGTCAGAAAAGGGGACATACAGACTTTGCGCGTCGGCCGAGACGAGCGTCGGGTTCTCATAATAGGGCTGGAACATCTGGGCGCTGGAGGCCGTGGGCTTATAGACCGGCTGCAAGGCATTGGCACCCATGGGCAGGGCTATGTCGAGACCGTGGACGGTATAGAGCAGCGGTTCGTCGATGGGGTTTTTCAATGGGATGTGAAACTGAAAATTGCTCCCCTCGGTCACGACATATTCCTTGGCCATCAAGTCGTCGTCGATTTGGGGTTGCACGCCGCTCTCGCGATAGGCATAGGGCATGTTGGTGCCCTCGATGTCGCTGTTGCGCGAGTAGTCTGCCGACTCGGGCGTGCGCTCGGGGGTGGTGTAGACATTCAGTGCGCGTAGCAGGCGGCGCATATAGCGGATGCTGCCTAAAGAGAAGAAGTCGCGGGGCGACCCGTAGCTCATGATGCTGCGTCCCGAACCCGGTTCGGTGTAGTCGCCGTCGGCCACATAGTGGGTGTGTTCGGCCCCAAAGAGATGGCCCATCTCGTGGGCTATGGTCGTGATGCGGCTGACGGCGAAACCGCAGGCCTTGCGATAGCGCGAACTGGCACCACCCAGCGAGGCCTGGCCGGCCAGACTGCCCGTGCCTTTCGTAATCATAAGGCCCAGGTCGTAGTTGGCCTCGCCGATGAGGCTGTTGACGATGGGCGTGCCGTTTTCCGACACGAGCGAACCGCTGCCGTTGCGGATGTCATATCC
>JAHAWW010000223.1 GCA_018383375.1 Prevotellamassilia sp.
TTGGCATTGTCTATAGCAAAATGAGCCTCGGATATGGCTTTAAGCCTATTATACACAAATGTCTGAAGCCGATAGAACTTAGATACCGGAACGTGTCAGAATTGCGGAATGCCATTCGGAAACGGGATATAATAAAAACAACATTTGCATGGGTTGCGCTCATTTTATTGTTCGGGGCATCGGCCTTCATGGTTCTAACCCAATCCCTCAGACTAAGCGAAATTAGACAACAGATGAGCAGCAACAAACAAGAACAAATGGGGATTAACGAAACAGTATCGTTGCTGAATGACAGTCTGGAGCGCGTCAGGACGGCCCACCAGCAATTGTTGCAAAACTGGCAGGCGCAAGAAGCCGAGCAGAAAAGACTTGACGATGCCATTAAGAATGGGAAGATTGCCATCGACAATGCCATTAAGACCGCCGGCGTTATGCATCATCTTGACACGCTGAAATCTTTCGCCTTTCTGAATATGGCGATTTTCAACAGGATAAACGAAAGCGGCACTGCCTATAATCGTTACCTGACGAAAATCAGCGGCGATTTTTCGGAAAACGAGATGGCTGAAATAACAAACGCCCTCACCGTTTACAATGGCAACCTGACGACGAAAATGATGAAACGATATACTCAACTAAAAAACGACTATGATAAATCAATTATGCAAGGAAATTGAGACAGCTCTCAATCATAAGATAAAGACGCCAAAAGACTTCGATTTTTTGCGAGAGAACATCTATTCACGACTGAATGTGCTCGTCAGCCGAACCACACTGATGCGTGTTTGGGGATATTTGAGCGAAGACGTCACACCAAGAGTCAGCACGCTCTCTATCTTGGCCGAATTTTTGGGCTATCGCAATTGGGAAGACTATTGCCAAAATGTTGCCTTGCCAAAGAGTCAGCAGAGCAGTCCCGTATTAAACAGGCGACTGAGCATAGCTTCGGCTTTAGACGCCGGCGATTGTCTTCGCCTCACCTGGCAACCAGACAGGGTGTGCGACATTGAATATATAGGCAATCTTACGTTTCGGGTTGTGGCATCCCGTAACACTCGCTTGCATGAGGGCGACACCTTTCAATGCAGTTTGATAATAGAGGGCGAGCCATTATATCTTGACAACCTCAAGCAGGGCGATGCTCCGGCAATAGCCTATGTTTGTGGGAAGAAATCGGGAGTGAGATATGAGTTGCTTTTGCCGCATACTTCCCAATAATAGGGGCGCCGGCAAAACCCGGTGTATTCTTCCCTCCGTTGATATGCTGCGACGTACATGCATAATGAAAATGGCCAACTCAAAGCCTGCTGAAGGCATAACCACCCTTCTGAGTTTTAACAAACAATGCATCATTGAGATATAATCAAGAGAACATTCGAGTCTCAGTATAAAAACGGATATGCAATAATTGCCCCGCCTTGCGTGCAAGGCGGGGCAATGTCTTTATTAGGGAGTTGTGTTGGGGCAAACAGGCGGCGACAGCGGCAGAGCAGGAAGATACATATCGGTCACAAACGGTCCGAATGCGCTGAGCATACCCAACAGGCAGAGCAGGAATGTGCCATAAGTGAATAATCTGCTTTTCATTGTCTTGCCGGAGTTGTTGAGGGGTTGTCCAAGCCTATTCCAAGGCCTTAAATGTTGTTTTGCCAAGTTTTTGAGTTATCGAGTGATAGCCGCAAACTGAGTTGAGCCTTTTCACAAGGCTTTTCTGACTATGTCTGAGGGGCTTAGTCGTTTCCGTCCTTAGCATCGTGGTCGTACAACGGCTGGTGTATGATTATACAGCGGCCGCTGTATAACTGTACGTCGACCGGTGTTTAATTGTACAGCGGCCGCTGTACGTCCACGAACAGGTAGACAAGATATCGGCCAAGCAGTCTGGATTTCACATCAAGGCTGGTGTGATTTGTGTCGAGCCGCACGGTCTTGTCCGAAAGCCACACGCACCGTGGCAAAAAAGGCCCGACCGGGTTTCTGCAGGCTGTAGTTGTCGTAGAGTTTAGCGTTGGTCAGATTGCGACATTCCACGGCCAGACTGAAGCGGCCGCCGGCGAAGTTGTAGGCGGCAGTGAGATTGTGGGCAAACTGTTCGGGCACCATCTCCTTGCTGTCTTTCGAACCAAGATTTTCGGCATAAAGCGGGAAACTGTGTTGATAGAGATTGTCGTAGGTGAGGCTGAGTTTGCCACCACGCCGGTCGATGTTGGGCCAAGTCAGCGCCATGTCGGTTCCGGCATACAAATAGGGCAGATTGAGCAGGCGTGTGCCATAGGTGAGATTGGTCTGCCGCGAACCGGCATTGAGTGTCTTCACGTTGTCGCGGGCGTTGAGGTGTGAGAGATTGCCGCCCACACTCAGCCAGCCGCCCAACACATAACGGGCCGTGAGCGTGTACCCTTCGACAAACTGATTTTCTGCTCCATTGTGGCATAGCCAATGGCAGAGACTTGCAGTGTGTAGTGGCCTTCGGGCACGTTCAGGCGGTAGTGGCCGTGGGCGTCGGTGGCAGCGTGGCGACGGATTTCCTTGAGTCGCACAATGGCCGAAGGCACCACCTCGGCATCATCGGCACTCACCCTGCCGGTCAACACGGCTGCAGCCGTTTGGGCAGAGACCGTCGCCGCCCCCAAGCACCACACGACACTACACAAATACAAAATAGTTTTCACACGCACTTTCATTTTTACGTCTTGCTTAGTTTAGTTTTTGTTGATTTTGTAGGGCAAGTCACGCTTCGCTCTTCTCAGTCCCGGATGATGCTGCCGGCGATATGGGACACTTGCGAGAAGCCTTCCACAATCGAGCCGAAAACGTAGGGACAAAAAAATAGCGTTCAGTCATGAAGTTCGTCAATATGTTCTCTTGGCTTCGGCTTGACACAGTCCGATGAAACGGGTTTGTCGGACTATGCTCGCGTCTTGCACAAAAGTTCAAAAAGCTGGACTTACGTGATTGGACACTACGCGTTTTTATTTCAAGGGCAAAATTAGAGCATTCTCGCCATTCTCACACTACCCACGTTCGGGTATTTTGCGCCGTCAGAGGGGTAGAAAAGCGCAAAAAAATTAATGGAGGCACCGTCGCTTCGGGCCTCCATTAACCAACACAAAAACTAAACTAGACTTAACTAAACTATAAGTGCGTTGTCATCACGACAACTTGATATGGCAAATATATAGAATAAGTCTGTGGAAATGCAAATATTTCGCAAGATTTTTTAGAAAATCCGCTGTTTTTTAACAATTCGCCCCTATGGCAGGCGGTTTTATCAAGATTTGACGGGGATACAGTGGCCACTGCCGAGGGCAATGAGGTAGTGGTCGAGCACGGTCATCGCGGCCATAGCCTCAACCACGGGGACGGCCCGCGGCAACACGCAAGCATCATGACGCCCACGCGCTTTCACCACCGTGGGATTGCCGTTGATGTCGACCGTGGGTTGCTCGCGCAGCAAGGTGGCCACGGGCTTGAAGGCCACACGAAAATAGATGTCGGCGCCGTTGCTAATGCCGCCTTGTATGCCGCCACTACGATTGGTGGCGACGGTGATGGCACCGGTAGCGTCGGTGGTGAAATAGTCGTTTTGCTCGCTGCCACGCTGACCGACGCCCTCGAAGCCCATACCATAGTCGAAGCCCTTAACGGCATTGATGCTAAGCATGGCTGCGCCCAAATCGGCATGGAGTTTGCCAAAAGCGGGCTCGCCAAGCCCCACGGGACAGCCGCGCACCACGCAGGTGATGATGCCACCGATGGTGTCGCCCTCGGCTTTGACGGACTTGATGAGGGCAGCCATTGCTTCGGCGACCTCAGGGTCGGGACAACGCACGGCATTGGTCTCGACAAGCGAAAGGTCGAGCTCGGTATAGGGCCGGCCTATGGCAATGGGGCCTACCTGAGAGGTATAGGCCGTGACGCTGATGCCAAGCTGGCGCAGAGCCAATTTGGCAATGGCACCACCCACACAACGCGAGATGGTCTCACGGGCCGACGAACGGCCGCCGCCACGATGGTCGCGCACGCCGTATTTCTTGAAATAGGTGAAGTCGGCATGGCTCGGGCGAAAGAGTTGGCGCAAATTGTCGTAGTCTGACGAGTGTTGGTTTTCATTACGCACAAGGAAGCCTATGGGACATCCGGTGGTTTTGCCTTCAAACACGCCGGAGAGTATCTCAACGCGGTCGCTCTCGCGGCGTGGCGTGGTGAGGGCGCTCTGTCCCGGACGGCGGCGATCGAGTTCACTCTGAATGAAATCAAGGTCGAAGTCGAGACCGGCAGGCACGCCGTCGACGACGCCGCCTATACCAAGACCGTGACTCTCGCCGAAAGTGGTGAGACGAAAGAGGTTGCCAAAAGTGTTCATAATGTAGTTGAGACGTTAATGTGTTGGAGAAATTTGTAATCGCTTGAGGGGCAACAAGCAGACAAACGCTCAAGCGATTGGATTGGAGGGCCATAGTGAGGGGAAAGGGTCAAGGCCTGCGATGAGCCGCTATGCCTCTTCCCTTTCAAACTTGACGACTCGTCGACCCGTCGGGTGTTGTCAATGATGGCAATGGCAATGGTGGTCGCCGCAATGTTCGCCCTCGTCGTGGCCGCCACAGTGGCAGTCGCTGCCGCAGTCGTCACAACCGCAACCACAACCTTCGCCGCTCATCATATTGAGCAGCCCCTGTATCTCTTCGGCTGTGGCCGGACGTGAGGTGACAACGGTGCCGCGAAAGTGCAGGTCGCGACCGGCAAGCGGATGATTGAGATCGACCACCACCTCGTTGGCTTTCACTTCAAGCACAAGACCTTGAAAACGATTGCCGTCGGCATTGACCAAGGGGATGACGGCACCGGGATAGATGGCCTTGTCATCAAAACGACCGTCGATGGTGAAGACATCCTTGCTGAGCGTGATGACGTGCTCTTCGACATAAGGACCATAGGCCTCGTCAACGCTCAGAGTGAAATCGAAAGTTTCGCCTTCGGACAAAGGAGCAATTTTCTGCTCAAAAGCGTCGAGAGCCACGCCCAAGCCGGTGATAAATTGAAACGGATGGTCGGCGGGAGCGCGCTCTATGAGTTCGTGGATACCTTTGCTGTTGTCTGAATAAAGGTCGTAGGCTACGGTGATGTACTGATGATTGTTTTGTGTCATTGGTGTATGTTTTCTTTTAGGGTTTGTCTTGTCTTTTCGATTTTTTGTCTCTTAATCTCTTAGTCTCAGAGCCTCATTTTTTTAATCAAACTCGAGATTGAAGGTGCTCACGAGCTGCCCGATGGCTGGATGGTGTGCAATGATTTGTTCGAGTTGCTCACGGCGTGAATAGACTTTGGCACTGGGAGCCGTGGCCACGACGTTAAACTTAAGGGTGATGCGACTGTTGTGGAGGGCTGTCTGCAGATGTGCCAAGATGGCTTGCTCGAAAGGCTTCATGAAGCGCACCACTTGCTCATTCTCTACCGGCACTTCAACGGTCCAACCGTTTGAGAGCCGGGGCGTGATGTTTTGCATGCGGCCGGAGGTGGCGCGCTGCTCTTCGGGCAAAGCGGCGGCAAAGCGTCGCCATTCGAGCGTGAGGTCTTCGTTGGTAAAAGCCCGTTCCTCGATGGTGGAGGCAACTTGAGGCGCGGCAACAGAAGCGTCTGCCGAAGTGGAGGATGGCAGCGTGGAAGTGGGCTCAGGCTTAGCCTTCCCCATAGGACGAATGGAAATGGTCTGAATGCCTACAGGACGATGAGCCGTGACAGACTGAGCCGGCCGGGGAGTTGGTGTCGGAGCCGGTGGGGCGGGTGTGGCCGCTTGTGGAGTTGTGTGAGAAGGCTGCGAGGGCCGGACCGGAGTCTGCTCCTGTACTGGCGCAGGTGCGGCGGCCGCTTTTATGTGGTTGAAGATGGGTTTGAGTTGCTGCGTAGGGCGATGCCCACAGGCTTCGGAGTCATCTTCACACTGCGCAATCTCAATGAGCGTTATCTCCACAAGAAGGCGCTTGCTGGAGGTGGTGCGATGATTGATGTCGCATTGGTTGCAAAGACGCAGCGCCTTGTAGAGGAACGACGGTCGGCAACGGGCCGCTTGCTCACGATATCGCTCGCCTTCGGCCGAGGAGGCCTCGAGAAGCGGAAGCGTCTGCGCATCACGACTCACTAAGAGATCGCGGAAATGTGCCGCCAATCCGCTGATGAAATGACCCGTCTGGAAGCCGCGTGAAAGGATATCGTCGAGCAAGACAAGCAGGGCGGGAATGTTGTGTTCAAGCAAAAGGTCGGTGGCCTTGAAATAATAGTCATAGTCCAGCACGTTGAGGTCTTCAATCACCTTGCGATAGGTGATGTTGCCCTCGGCATAACTCGTAACTTGGTCAAAGATGGACATGGCATCACGCATACCGCCATCGGCTTTGCGAGCAATGACGCCAAGTGCCTCGGGCTCATAGCTAATACCCTCTGCCTTGGCCACACGCTCAAGATGCGCCACGATGTCGGCCACTTCCATACGTTTGAAATCGTAGATTTGACAGCGGCTCAATATGGTGGGCAGGATTTTATGCTTCTCGGTGGTGGCAAGAATAAAGATGGCGTGGGCAGGCGGCTCTTCAAGCGTTTTGAGGAAAGCATTAAAGGCTGCTGTGCTCAACATGTGCACCTCGTCGATGATAAACACTTTATAACGTCCCACTTGAGGCGGCATCATCACCTGCTCCATAAGTCCGCGAATGTCTTCGACCGAATTGTTGGAGGCGGCGTCAAGTTCGTGTATGTTGTAACTGCGCCCCTCGTTGAAGGCTTGGCAACTCTCACAATGGTTGCAGGCTTCGCCGTTCTCAAGCGGAGTGAGACAGTTGATAGTCTTGGCAAAAATGCGGGCGCAAGTGGTTTTTCCCACACCTCGGGGACCACAAAAGAGATAGGCATGCGCCAACTTGCCGGTGGCAATGGCATTTTTGAGGGTCGTGGTGAGCGACTGCTGTCCCACGACGCTGTCGAAGGTGGTGGGGCGGTATTTGCGCGCCGAAACGATATATTGTGTCATAAAAGAGAGTTGGAAGAAAAGAGTCTAATGTGAGGAGAAAATAAAAACTGCCTGGCGATGCGGCCAAGCCACACCCTAATAATATATAGAGAAGACGGAGGCGTGTTATTGGTCGTCGTTTTTGACATAACCTTGATGACGCTCGGGCAAAGCCGACATAATCGTGTCGTAACTTTCGCGCATCACCTCGGCCACATCGGCCTGCCCTTTGCCCTTAGGCATAATGGGCTGATGAATGACGAGACGCATTTTGTGATAACGCACAAAACCAAATCCGGCCATTCGCGGCAACACATCAAACGAACCGTCGATGGTGATGGGCACAACGGGCAACTGCAACTCGTCGGCCAACTGGAAAGCGCCTTTGCGGAAAAAACCCATATGGCCTGTAAACGAGCGTGAGCCTTCGGGGAAAACCACCAGCGAGGTGCCGCCTTGAAGGGTGTGGCGGGCATGGTCGATGGTGGCTTGTATCTTTTTCGGCCCAGACTTGTCCACGTAGATGTGGTGAGCTTTCTCACATGCATAACCCACCAAGAAGATGCGACGCAATGCCTTCTTCATCATCCACTTAAAGTTGCGACCCAAAAAGCCATAAATCAAGAAAATATCCATTGGCCCTTGATGATTGGCCACAAAGACATAGCTCTGATGCTTATCTATGAGGTTGCGTCCTTCGACTTTGATGGGTAAAAGCAAAAGGCGACAAATCAACCACGACCATATCTTGCCGGGATAGTAGCCCCAAAAGTGGGCATTGCCCAAAAGACAACCGATAATGGTGATTATGGCAGCGATAAACGTAATGAGAAGCCCTAACGGAAGGACTATGAGAATTTGATAAATCTTATAAAGGAACTGCATCGATTATGGTTTTCTTGTTTTTCAAATTAGTTGTGGCTTGTGGTAGAACGCTTTCGCAAAGTGATGAGATTGATTTCCGGCCACGCGCCAAACCTGAAGGGGACAAGCACAGAGCCTATGCCGAGACTGACATATAGCGTCTGGCCATCCTGACTATCGTAGGCGCCTCCCCAATCTTTATAAAACCACGAAGCCGGCGAGAAAGAACCGATTTTCAACTGCATGCCGTGGGTGTGCCCCGAGAGCGTGAGCGGTATGTCTGTGTCGGGCTCCACCTGGTCGCGCCAATGAGTGGGGTCGTGTGAGAGCAAGATGACGAAGGTGGCGGGCGAGAGCCCCTGAGTGGCTTTGGGCAAATCGGCTAAAGCGGGAAAAGGCGCATGTCCTTGATTTTCCACACCGACAACGGCCAGCGTGTCGGTGCCGCGCACTATGGTGGTGTGAGCATTCAGCAATAGTTTCCAGCCCATACGGCGTTGGGTCTCTTGCAGGTGGCGGATATCTGCCAAACTGTCGGCAGGCGAGGCCCAATGGAAGTATTGTGCATAGTCGTGATTGCCCATAACGCTCACCACACCGTCTTGGCTTTTCAACCGGCTTAGAGTCTCCATAAACTCATCGGCTTCTGAGGCGCGATAGTTCACCAAGTCGCCGGTGAAGACAATAAGATCGGGCTTAAGGGCATTAACCCGTTGCACAATGTCTTCGACCACGTCCGTTCGCCCATGCAGTGTGCCCAAATGCAAATCAGACAACTGAACGATGCGGTAACCGTCGAACGCCTGAGGCAGTTTTGCGCTTTGAAAGGTTGCCTCTCTGATGACAAAGTGTCTATAGCCAGCCGTCAAGGCATAAAAGATGGCGCAAAAGACGGTTATGCAAGAAAGCCCACCCATAACGATGGCTGCCACACTGCCCTTTGCCCATCTCCGCTCCAAGCCTTTGGCCAGAAGCAGGAAAAGACAGAGCACCACCTGTGGGACAATGACCAAAAGCGCGGCTGATATCAGCAGGGCTTTATGCCTGTCGGCCTCGGGCGTGTATTGCTCATCAATGGCCGTTAAAACCATTAAGAGCGAGAGCACCAAGGGCACAATATAAAATATCAGCCGTCTTTTTCCTCTCAAGCGGCGCTTGGGCCAGCACCGGTCTATTCCCCATGCCGGCAAAAGCAAGAGAACAATGAGGATAATCAAGATGCGGGTGAGCATAGGGCTGAAAGTTCTGTCGGTGTGTGAGTTTTATTTCAGATGCCGCAGATTGGCTGCAAGGAATGGCCTTAAATAATCTGTCGGAAGTTTTCGGCGCCTGGCGTAGTCTTTCAATTGTTGTTCGTCGATAGGTCCAACGGCAAAGTGTCGCGTGGCGGGATGTCCCAACATTAGGCCGGCTACTGCGGCGTGAGGCATCATCATTCCGTTGTCGGTGAGTCGAATGTTTATCTCACTAAAATCGACCAGACGATCCATAACGAAGATGAGACTTTGGTCGGGCAGCGAGGGATATCCCACTGCCGGCCGGCGGCCTTGATAATGCTCGGCAAACAAGTCGCGTACGGTGTATTGTTCATTCGGTGCATAACCCCAATAGTGACGCCTCACATCTTCGTGCATCTTCTCGGCGGCAGCCTCAGCAAGGCGATCACAAAGCGTCTGGGCGAGAAGGCGGCGATAGTCGTCGGTGTCTTCGTTTCGCTCCATTTCCGGGTCTACGGCCGTGGCAAAGACGCCGACCACATTGGCTATGGGCAGTTGGTCTAAGGTCATGGTTGATGGTCGGTGCGGGCTGACAAAGTCGGCCAAACAAAGATATGGTTCGTCTTTTCGCTTCACTTGTTGCATTCGCAAGAGAGGCAAACGCTGCGGGTCAGAGTCATTGTCTTGCGCCAGACAAATGTCGTCTCCTTCAGACCAAGCCGGGAACAAGCCAAAACGCGCACCAATCTCATAGTGGCCCTCCCATTCGCGACAGAGAGCCACGGCGTCGACATAAAGTCGGGCAGCCTCGCGGCCTTGCGCCTTGTCAGTATCGGGCAAAGTGGCCACCCAACCAGTCCGACAGGCTTCGCAATTATGCACTGCAGCCACCGCGGCAAACCGTGGCGGCATGCCCCAAGCGTGAAAGAAATAATCCCAATTGATGTAGGGCAGAAGCGTGAGGGGGCTATAGCTCAGCGTTTTTTTCATCGGTCGAACGTCACGGGCTGACCGTGGAAAGTCTCGTCGGTGATTTGGCCATTGTTGTAGATGAGATAACCGTTGCAGAAGGTCTTTTCGACTTTCCAGTTAAAGCGTCGCCCTTCGAGCGGACTCCAATTGCAGCGGCTCTCGATTTTGTTTGGGGTCAGTGTCCACGGTGAGTGTGGGCGCACCAACACGAGGTCGGCCTTATAACCTTCGCGCAGATAGCCACGCCCCTCAATATTAAAGAGCCGCGCCGGCGCGTGGCACATCAGTTCCACCATCCGTTCAAGGCTGAGCACGCCTTCGTCAACAAGTTGGAGCATCGAAACAAGAGAAAATTGTAATGTCGGCATACCCGATGCGGCTCGGGCGGCACCGCCTTGTTTGTCGGTGATGGTGTGGGGTGCGTGGTCGGTACCAATCACACTGATGCGCCCGTCTGTAAGTGCTTTGCGGAGCGCATCTCGGTCTTCGGCCGTTTTCACGGCAGGGTTGCACTTGATGCGAGAACCCAGCCGGGCATAATCGGCCTCAGTGAAAAGCAGGTGTGGCAGGCATACTTCGGCCGTTATCCTGCTGTCGCCGGGCGTGAAAAGTTCAAGTTCTTTGGCCGTTGATATGTGGGCCACGTGGAGACGGGCTCCCCATTTTTTTGCCAAGCGAACGGCCTCGGCCGTAGAGGCATAGCAGGCTTCGGCCGAGCGTATCCGGCTGTGTAAAGCCACATCGGGGTCGTCGCCATATTGGGCCTTACAGGCCGCCATATTCTCGGCAATCATCGCGCCGTCTTCGCAATGCGTCATGATGGGCAGCCGGGCTTGCTCAAAAAGGCGGTCAAGCGCTTCTTCATCGTCCACAAGCATATTGCCCGTAGATGCTCCCATGAACAGTTTGATGCCACACACCTTGCGGCGGTTGAGACTGCGCAGTTCGTCGATGTTGTTTCGTGTGGCCCCTACGAAAAATCCATAGTTCACATGGCTTTTGTGGGCAGCCAATACTCGTTTTTGTTTGAGCGCCTCGACTGTGGTGGTCTGCGGCAGGGTATTGGGCATGTCGATATAGGTGGTCACGCCTCCAGCTGCGGCCGCACGGCTTTCCGACTCTATGTCTGCCTTAGCCGTCAGTCCCGGTTCGCGGAAATGCACGTGGTCGTCGATGACACCCGGCAGGAGGTAACAGCCCTCTGCGTTGATGCCTGTGCCGGCCGGCATTGAGCTGAACAGACTTTCGTCGTCAAAGATGCGCTCAATGCGGTCGTCTTCGATGAGCAGGCCTCCCTTGAAGCGTCTGCCCTCGTTGACCATGGTGACATTATATATAAGTGTGCGTTTAAGCATCTTGGTTTGATTGTTTTTTGGGTTTGATTTTGCCCCAAAGCGCTGCCCATCTGAGACGGACCACGCCAAAGAGTGCTTCACCAAATATGCCGCCACTCATCTTGCTTGTGCCGAGTTGACGGTTAACGAAGATGACGGGCACCTCGGCCACTTTGAAACCGAGTTTATAGGCTGTGAATTTCATTTCTATCTGGAAGGCATAGCCCTTAAAGCGAATGGCGTCGAGGTCGATGGTTTCGAGCACCTTGCGGCGATAGCATTTAAAGCCGGCTGTGGTGTCGTGCACGGGAATGCCGGTGACAAAGCGCACGTATTTTGATGCGTAGTAGCTCATCAAGACGCGTCCCATAGGCCAGTTGACCACGTTGACGCCGCTCACGTAGCGCGACCCGACGGCTACGTCTGCGCCCTCTTCGGCGCAGGCTTTATAAAGCCGGGGCACGTCATTGGGGTCGTGACTAAAGTCGGCGTCCATTTCAAAGACGTACTCGTAGCCATGTTCGAGGGCCCATTTGAAGCCGGCGATATAGGCGGTGCCGAGTCCCAGTTTGCCTTCGCGTTGCACCAAATGCAGTCGGTCTTTGAAGTCGCCGGCCATAAGTCCTTTGACAATATCGGCAGTGCCGTCGGGCGAACCGTCGTCGATAATGAGGATGTCGAAGCCATGTTCAAGGGCCATGACGGCGCGGATGATGCTCTCGATATTTTCTTTTTCGTTGTAAGTGGGAATGATAACAACGCTGTCGCTTTTGTTCATCTTTTTGGTTTGTTGAGATAATAATATAGGAACGCGTGCGTGCGCGCGTGAGTTTGATGTTACTCAGGCACAAAAGTACACAAAAAACCGCGTATAACCGCCGAGGGTGTCTGAAAAGTATGTCCGGCCTGTTTTGGGACTCACACCACGATGCCGTAGCTGTGTTTGAGTTCGTCCATGACGAAGGTGCTTTCGAGCGATGCGAGGTGCTCAATTTGCCCGATGACGCCAAGCACAAGTTCGCGATAGCGTTTCATGTCGCCCACTTGGATTTTGAGCAAATAGTCGTAGCCACCGGAGATGTTGTAACACTCCGTCACTTCGGGGATGTCGCGCACGGTCTCGGCAAACTGTTGGGCAATGTCGGCACTAATGCGGCTCATCTTGATGCTGCAAAACACCGAGAAACCGCGTCCCAACTTTTCTGCGTCGACCACGGCAACGTAGCCCTTGATGTAGCCGCGCTGTTCGAGTCGCTTGATGCGTTCAAACACGGGCGTGGTCGAGAGATTGACGCGTGCGGCCACCTCTTTGACTGTGAGGCGGGCGTCTTGTTGCAGGGCGCGCAATATGGCTAAATCGGTGGCATCGATGGTGTCAGACCCGCGGCGCTTGTCGGTTTTTGCCGACAGTGGTTCATTGGGGCCTTCGAGAGGGAGAGAGGGGCTGTTCATACGGAGAGAATAAAATTCTGTTTGAGGTTGATTTGTATGTAAAAGATTTGCGAGATATCTTTGCTGCCCTGCAAATGTAGTCTTTTTTTCTTATATTCAAAAACCTCTTGGTTGTTTTTTCCAATACCCGTAACTTTACCATCACAAACCACGAGACAAACCGAGCAATGTGAGTTTGCGACGTGACCAAAACGAACCAACACAAAACAACAATAAATAAAAAAGACACCATTATGGCAACAAAAAAACTTCACTTTGAGACGCTCCAACTTCACGTAGGTCAAGAAACGCCCGATCCCGCAACCGATGCGCGCGCGGTGCCCATTTATCAGACCACTTCTTATGTGTTTCGCAACTCTGAGCACGCAGCCGACCGTTTCGGTCTGCGCGACGCCGGCAACATCTATGGCCGATTGACCAACTCCACTCAGGGTGTTTTTGAAGACCGTGTGGCTGCCCTCGAGGGCGGTGTAGCCGGTTTGGCTGTGGCCAGCGGAGCTGCTGCCGTGACTTATGCGCTCGAGAATATCACCGGTGCGGGCGACCACATCGTGGCTGCCGACAACCTTTATGGCGGTTCGTTCAACCTCATCACCCACACGCTGGCTCGTCGTGGCGTGAGCCACACCATTGTCACGGTGAACGACCTCAAAGCACTTGATGCTGCCATTCGTCCTGAGACAAAGGCTGTCTACGTAGAGACCTTCGGCAACCCCAACTCAGACGTGACCAATCTTGAAGGCGTGGCCGAAGTGGCCCATCGCCATGGTGTGCCCCTTATCGTCGACAACACCTTTGCCACCCCCTATCTCCTTCGTCCGCTCGAGCATGGCGCCGACATTGTGGTGCACTCGGCCACGAAGTTCATAGGCGGTCACGGTTCGAGCCTTGGTGGCGTCATCGTGGACGGTGGTTCGTTCGACTGGAAAGCCTATCCCGATAAATTCCCCACTTTGGCCGCTCCCGACCCCTCTTATCATGGTGCCATCTTTGCCGATGTAGCCGGCAAGGCTGCCTTTGTCACCCGCATCCGTGCCGTCATCTTGCGCGACACCGGAGCCACCATCTCTCCCTTCAATGCCTTCATCCTGCTTCAAGGCCTTGAGACACTCTCGCTGCGCGTAGAGCGCCACGTGGAGAATGCCCTGAAGGTGGTAAACTTCTTGGCTTCACATCCCAAGGTGGCCAAGGTGAACCACCCCTCATTGCCCGACCACCCCGACCACGCTCTCTATCAAAGCTATTTCCCGCAGGGTGCCGGCAGCATCTTTACGTTTGAAATCAAGGGAGGCCAAGAAGAGGCTTGGAAGTTTATCGATGCCCTCCAAATCTTCTCTCTCCTTGCCAACGTGGCCGATGTGAAGAGCCTTGTCATCCATCCCTACACCACCACTCACTCGCAGATGAGTCCTGAAGAGTTGGCCGAACAGCACATCACGCCCTCGACCGTGCGCTTGAGCATTGGTACGGAACACATCGACGACATCATCGACGATTTGAGCCAGGCTTTCGACCAAATTTGAAGTTCAACAGACGACAAATCTGTGAGACCAAAAGACGACAAGTAGTGAGCGGCTAAGCAGGTCCTGAAGGGGCGCAACGTATCAGCCCGAGACGTCAGGCTCGGGTATGGTACAGCCCCTCTATTTACCGGCCTGCAAAGTCGGCACACTAAGCGGTCGGACGGGACGCTCTGACTCTATGTCTTTTGTCTCTCTGACTCTTTGTCGAAAGTCAAAACAACGACTCCATTCCACACGCAGTTTTTCTTGATAGGTAGATAGCGCCTCCCTCGTGGAGGACAAGACGACGGCTGCACCGTTTCGCCGGTTTCCCACCGGCCGAAAACACCGCTGGCCGTCGCCTTTTTTGGGACACATCTCTATGCAAATCAGACGATACGAGCCCAAGTGGCGCGACGATTTCATTCGGCTCAACCGCAATTGGATTGAGCATTATTTCACTCTTGAGCCCTCCGACCTCCACACGCTCTCGGCCGTCGAAGAGACCATCTTGAAGCCCGGTGGTGAAATCTTTTTTGCCCTCGATGAGTCTGAGCGGCCCGTGGGCTGTGTGGCGCTCATCAGACACGAGGCCGAAGGGAAATGGGAACTGGCCAAGATGGCTGTCGACCCGGCCTCACAGGCTAAGGGCTACGGCCGGCGGCTCGGGCTGTCGCTGATGAACTATGCCCGAGCCATTGGCGTGGAGCGGCTCTATCTTGAAGCCAACACGGCACTCAAAGCCTCGGTGGCCCTCTATGAGCAACTGGGGTTTGCGCCCGTGGCCGGCGCGCACGGACACTACGACCGCTGCAATCTCTATATGGAAGCCGACCTCACATCGTTTCCGCCACAAACTTATCGCCCCGACAACGACCCACGTCTGCGCACCGCCCTTTTGCTCTCGGGCGGTGTCGACAGTGCGCTGGCGCTCCATCTGCTCTGCGAGCAAGGTGTGCGCCCCGACGTCTATTACATCAAGATTGGCCTTGAGGGAGAAGACCTGGGCTGCACGGCCGAAGAAGACATCGAGCTTTCCATCGTCACGGCGTGCCGCTACGGCCTTCGTCTTGAGGTGATTGACCTTCAGCAGGCCTATGCCGACCGTGTTTTGACTTATGTGGCAAACTGTGCGCGCCGTGGCTTCACGCCCAATCCCGACGTGATGTGCAACCGCCTTATCAAATT
This sequence comes from Prevotellamassilia sp., assembly GCA_018383375.1. GTDB lineage: Bacteria > Bacteroidota > Bacteroidia > Bacteroidales > Bacteroidaceae > Alloprevotella. The sequence continues at coordinate 15,533 of JAHAWW010000223.1, forward strand.
TGGTGCTTTCGAGGAGCAACGCGGTTTTGCCTACGACCGCATCGCCACCGGTCACTATGCCCGTATGGTACGCAACGCGGCCGACCACACACTGTGGATGAAAACCTCGCCCGACCCCGTGAAAGACCAAACCGACTTCTTGGCTCGTCTGAACCGTCACCAACTCTCCAAACTAATCTGTCCCATAGGCCATTTACAGAAAGACGAGGTGCGCCGGCTGGCCCTCGAAGCCAAATTGCCTTCAGCTCGGCGGCGCGACAGTCAAGGCATCTGTTTTTTGGGGAAAACCAACTACAACGACCTGCTCACGCGCCTTTTAGGACGCCAAAAAGGGGCTGTTATCGAGGAGGCCACGGGGCGTGTGGTGGGAGAGCACGAAGGGCATTGGTTTCACACCATCGGGCAGCGCAAAGGTCTGGGGCTGGGCGGCGGACCGTGGTTTGTGACGCGCAAAGACCCCGTGGCCAACATCGTCTACGTGGCCCATGGTTATGCGCCCGAGGCGGCCTATTGCCGCAGTTTCGTTTTGTCAGACGGCCGTTACCTCACGGCCGACCCCTTTGGCGGTGCTACCGAGGCCGACATATTGTTCAAAATCCGTCACACAGAGACACCTCACCGCGGCCGTTTGACCCGACTCGACGCCACCAGTTGGCGCATCGATGCCGACGAGGCGGTTCAGGGCGTGGCTCCGGGGCAGTTTGGCGTGGTCTATACCCCCGACGGCCAGATTTGTGCCGGTTGCGGCGAAATAGCCGAGCGCCTCGTCTGACCCCTTCCCTCTCCCACTTCTCGCCCCATCGGCATGAAGGGGAGCACGAAAAAAAATGTTCAAAACGGCGGGGCAAACGTGACACGACTGAGCGATTTTTTCACAATAAACTTTCTGAAAAAGCCGAATGGCTGACACCAAAACGGGAAATAAGCCCAAACATCACGCCAAAGGGCCTTTGAAACATCAAAAACAGGGACAAGAAAAACAGGAATAAGGACAGTTTTGCCTGGAATAGGCAGAATTGTTCAGCCTTAGCCCCACAACCCGCTCAAACAGAGCGGAGAAGGGCGATTTGGCCTTCTCCGCTTATTTCTTACCTCAAAGGTAAGGCCGAATTTGAGAAAACAAAAAGACAAAACGATGGCGCGCGCATTGTTTATCTGCGGCCCTTGCCCGGCTTAGCCTTTTGGCCGCGGTTCTTTTGGCGCTCGGCCAGACGCTTAAGCGACTGACGCTCGAGTTTGTAAGAACGCTCTATTTGCTGCGGCGTGAGAAACTGGCTGAACTTCTTGTAGTATTTTTTGCGCAGGTCGAGGAGTTTCTGGCTGTGGTCAAAGCGGTTTTCCATGTTCTGTTTCACTTCGGCGTCGGTGAGTTGCTTACCTTTTGTCTGCACGGGCTTGCGACCAATGCTCCAAAGTTCTTTTTGATAGTCTATGAAGGTGTTGACATACTTGTCGCGCGTGGCGTTGTCGAGTCCCAGCTGGCCGGCAATGTATTGGGCCTGAGCCTTGGCCAGTTGTTCGCGGCGGGCGGTTTGTTGGTTGGCTTTGTCGGTCTGAGCCATGAGTGAGGTGGTGCCGAAAAGCATCACGAGGGCCAAAATGGCCGTTTTGAAAAATGTGTTCATATGTCTATAAATTTTAATGTTGTAAAAAGATTATGCAGTGACAAGCGTGGTGTGCGCTTAGAGGTTCTCGTCCATAAACACGTCGTCCTCGTAGAGTTGTACAAACAGGGCTTGGTCGGCCTCACTGAGGTGGCTGTAGGCCGTGGCGACATACTCAAAATCGCCTTCGGCAGGTTGAGGTGCGATCCAGGTCAAACGAACTAAGAAAAACAAGGCTACGGCGGCAACCATGCCCAAAGCGAGACGGCGGACGATGGTCTTGCGGCGCCGACCTGTAGCGGCCGAGGCTAGGACCGAGGGAGCCAACACGGCGGCAGACTGCTCGCGGCTCAGACGGTCGGCCACGCTCCGGCTGAACTCGTCGAAGAAGTCGGTCGGCACCTCATAGGGCATGCGGCGACCCACTCGTTTGAAGTCAAATGTTTTTTTCATCTTATCTTATTCGTTTTCGTTGATGTATTGCACAATTTTTTGTTTGGCCAAGTGATAGTTGGCCTTGACGTTGGCCACGGTCGAGTCCATAATGCGAGCGATGTCGGCATAGGGCATTTGGTCGTAATATCTGAGGTTGAAAGCCAACTGTTGTTTGGCAGGGAGAGAGAGAATGGCGCGCTGGAGCGCAAGTGCGACTTGATCGCTGCGGTCAAT
>JAHAWW010000224.1 GCA_018383375.1 Prevotellamassilia sp.
ACTCCGGAGCAGCCATTACGCGCAACAATGCTCTTAGACGCGCGAAGGGGCGGTGGTTTGCCTTCCTTGATGCTGACGACCTATGGCATCCGGAAAAATTGAAGAAGCAAATCCAGTTTATGGTGGAGAACAACTATGCTTTCACTTATCACGAATATACGGAGATGAGTGAGGACGGAAAGGACTTGAGCGTGTATGTTTCGGGATTAAAGAAGGTTACAGCGTTTCAGATGTATGCCTGTTGCTGGCCTGGGTGTTTGGCTGTGATGTATGACGCGGAGAAAGTGGGGCTGATACAGATTAAGGATGTGAGGAAGAACAACGATACGGCAATGTGGCTCAAGGTGGTGAAAAAGTCGCCATGCTATCTGCTCAAAGAAAACCTGGCTCGTTACAGACGGAGGAAACAGAGCATTACGCCTAAGCCTATATGGAAACGCATTTGGGCGCACTATCCGCTATTTCGCGTGGCTGAGGAGATGAACCCTGTCAGAGCAACGTTTTGGGTGATGGTGAATGTGGTTGGCAATGCGTATAAGAAAATATTTTATGTCAAAAAAGGAAAAACGAATTTGCTCCCCAAGGACTAATCCCACAGGCAATTATCCTGCTTGATGAGGTAGCCTCGGAGATATGATTCATGCAGACAAGCAACAATTAGATCTGCTCTTTTTTACGTCAGAGATTATATAAAAGAGGTGCAGCGCTTGCTTTTTGTGGCATTTCACTTTCTATTTTTGTGGCATTTCACTTTCTATTTTTGTGGTAGAATTAACAAATGATAAGAGATAATGAAACGATTGTTTGACGTTGTGGCGAGCGGTCTTGGACTGCTTACGCTGGCACCTGTCTTGCTGGTGGTGGCCATATGGATTAAGCTGGACTCGAAAGGGCCGGTGTTTTATCGCCAGGTGAGAGTGGGCTATAAAAATCGGGATTTCAGGATTTTCAAGTTCCGCTCAATGAGAATGGGAGCCGACAAGGGCTCGCTTGTGACTATCGGCGGAAGGGACCCGCGCATTACGCGCTCGGGCTATTTCATCAGAAAATATAAACTGGACGAGTTGCCGCAGCTCATCAATGTGTTTGTGGGCGATATGAGTCTTGTGGGGCCAAGGCCGGAGGTGAGGCACTATGTGGACTATTGGACGCCCGAACAAATGCACGTGCTGGACGTGAGGCCGGGCATCACGGACCCAGCGAGCATAAAGTTCCGCAATGAAAACGAACTGATGGGCCAAGCCGAAGATCCTGAGAATTATTACATTAACGTGATTATGCAGGAGAAAATCAAACTCTATCTTGAGTATGTGGAGAATGCCGGCTTTTGGTATGACCTCAAATTGATTTTCAAGACGTTCAAGGTGATTGTCAAAGAGTAGGGCCGAGGGCTGACTCGATGAGGGCTGCCATTTCGGTCGGGGAGATGACTCGAGGTGTTGAGGGAAAGTGTTTTAGATTGCCAGTGACCAAGAACGAATCTGGTAGGCCCAGTGAAACTTCATAGAATGCGCGGTCTTTTTCATCCGGCATACTGCCTTCGTATGGAGCTGGCTGCACCTGTATGCCATAATGCCGAAAATAATCCAAAACATACTTAACAAGTAGCGGGTCAAAGCAGAACTTGGGGCGGTTTAGAACTTCCTGATATTCGCTGATGATATCGTCATTATACACAGGCGTTATGACCCCTTCGACGATATAATCGAGGACTCTTGCTGTAGCTGCTTGAGGGTTGTGTGTGAGCATAGCAGACACCAGAATGTTGGTGTCAATCACGGCATATATCATCTCTTCTGTTGTCTTAATTCTCTTACGGCATTGATTTCTGCATTAATCTCTTCGATTGACAGTTCTGGCGCGTTTTGAGCTTGAAGGCGAATATTGCGGATGGCTTTTATGGCTTGTTCGCGCAGATTGTCGTTCTCGGGTTCTGCCGTAATAGTGAAAGGGATGCAACGACTACGGATGACTGTGCGAACAAATATGTTGATGGCGGTGTTTGCACTCATTCCAAATTGTTCGCAGAGTTGGTCAAATTTTGCTTTCTGAGCGGAGTCCAAACGGACGGTCATTGCGGTCTGTGCCATAATGTATGATCTGAATTGTATTTATAAATGCATCTTGGGCAGAGGCTCGGCATAGGACAACCCAACAAGTTTTTTGTTGGTTACTATACTTGTCTTGCACAAGAGTTGACTATTTGATGGCAAAGTTAAGTCATAATGATGTAAAACAGAAACAAATAATGGGATTTCTGCTTGTGCCATCATTCATCAGTGCTTGTCTTTTTATTGTTTATAAACAACAAAATCGGCAAAAATGTGAGTTTTATTGTCTATAGACAACAAAATTGCAGCGCCGAATAATCTTTTACTCATATATATTTAATATGAAACTGAGAAATATTCCCTTCTCGCCGCCGGATATGACGGAAGAAGAAGCTAATGAAGTTAGAGAGGCTATTCTCTCGGGCTGGATTACGACCGGCCCAAAGACAAAGGAGTTTGAACGTCTGATTGCGCTGTGCTGCCAGACTAACAGGGCGGTGGCACTCAACTCGGCCACGGCGGCTATGGAAATGACGCTACGCGTGCTTGGTGTGGGACCTGGCGACGAGGTGATTGTGCCGGCCTATACCTACACGGCTACGGCTAGCGTGGGCTGCCACGTGGGGGCGAAAGTGGTGATGGTGGATGTGGCCAAAGACTCTTTTGAGATGGACTACGACCACATTGCCGAGGCCATCACCGAGCGCACCAAGGTGGTGATGCCGGTGGACCTGGGTGGCGTGATGTGCGACTACGACCGCGTGTTTGAGGCTGTGGAGAGTAAACGCCATTTGTTCCGTCCTGCCAATGAGCTGCAAAAGGCTTTCGGACGTGTGATTGTGCTGGCCGATGCGGCCCATGCGTTTGGTGCCCAGTGGCACGGACGGATGTGTGGCGAAGTGGCTGATTTCACGTCTTTTTCTTTCCACGCAGTGAAAAACCTGACGACGGCAGAGGGCGGTGCAGTGACGTGGCGGCCTATTGAGGGAGTGGACGATGAATGGCTGTATAAGCAATATCAGTTGCTCTCGCTGCACGGCCAAAATAAGGATGCTCTGGCCAAGACGCAACTCGGAGCTTGGGAGTATGACATCATTGCGCCAGACTATAAATGTAATATGACGGATGTGGTGGCGGCGATTGGATTGGTTCAGTTGAGGCGATATGCCGAATTGTTGCGCCGCCGTCGTGAAATCATCGAACGCTATAATGCGGCTCTGGCTGACAAGAACGTGCAGGTGCTCAATCACTATGCCGACGACCATCTCTCAAGCGGCCATCTTTATCTGGTGCGCCTGTTGGGGCGTGATGCGGCGTGTCGAAACGATGTCATTCACCGTATGGCTGAGCGGGGCATTGCCTGCAATGTGCACTACAAACCGCTGCCAATGATGACGGCGTATAAAAATCTGGGTTTTGACATCAAGGACTATCCCAACGCTTATCGTCAGTTTGAAAACGAAGTGACTTTGCCGCTCCACACACGACTGACGGATGAGGACGTGAAGTATATCATCGAGAATTTCGTGGAGATTATTGCTGAATAAGCGCAAGAGGAAGTGAGCTTTGGCAATGAAAGTCTACAAAGAACATAATGCATCGCTTGCCTTGTTGCAGTTGTTGGTGGGCCGAGGGTTGGGGAATGCTGTTGAAACGGACTGCGCTCTGCTTGAAGAACTCTCGGCTGCCGACTGGGTTTTGGCTTATCGCTATGCCGCTGCCCACGGACTGGCGGCTGTGGCTTGGGACGGTTTGAACCGCTTGGTGGAAGAGGGCAGGGCCAATGTGCCTAAAGAGGTGAAATTGCGCTGGTATGGCCACACAATGATTGCCGAACGCCGCTATGCTTCTCACAAGGCGGCTCTGCTGGCGTTGGCTGAGGCTCTGGCCGGTACGGGTATACGCTTGGTGGTGATGAAGGGGGCTTCGGTGGCCGAATGCTATCGTGTGCCTGCACATCGCGAGTGTGGCGATGTGGACGTGTGGCCGCTTGGCGGTTCGGCTGAGGCTGTGCGCGACTTGATGAAAACGCTTGGCGCCGAGGTGGGCGTGGACTCTCCGAAACATATCGAGATGGAGTTTCGAGGCGTCACGTTTGAACTGCACAGGGAGTTTGTGACGTCTGTGTTGTTAAGGTCTCATCGCCACTTGAACTGCCGACTGGCGCAGTTGGCTGCCGAGGGTGGACCGCTTTTTGGACGTGACGAATTGATTTGTCCGCCTGCCGCTTTCGACGCCTTGTTTTTGACGGCTCATGCGGCCAACCATTTCAAAAGCGAAGGCATCATCTGGCGCCATGTCACTGATGCTTGGTTGGCCACTGGCGGGGCTGTGCCCGACGAGAAAGAGTTGTCTCGCTATGGTCTCTCGCGTTTTGGCCGGGCGGTCTATGACGTGGGGCATTGGTTTTTTTGCGAAGGCTCTTCTTCTCAAGACTCTCTCTCGCCGGATGCCTGCCTGCTGAAGGCTGATATCGAGAATTTGCTTGATGCACGCCCTAAAGAAGGGGGGCTTGTGCGGCGCAAATGGCAACGGTTTTGGTCGCGGCGCAAGGTGTGCAGACTGGCCGGAGAGCCTTTTTATAAGGTCTTTTGGCGCTCTGTTTGGGCACATCTGCGCCAGCCGTCGGCTGTGGGGCGCGGTGTGGGCTGACGGCTCGACGGCCTGCCTTCTTTTTATTCACAAAAACAAAAATGCGGCATTGCCACTCTTTCTTGGGGTGAGCAATGCCGCATTTTTTGTCTTGGCTTTCGTGATTATTGATCAATACGTTTTAAGGCCTCCTCCATTTTCTGGCCATAGGCCTTGCCTCGGCTGACGAGATATTCGAAGAAAACGAGGTCGTCAACAATGGTAAGGTGGAGAGTGAAAAACGCGCGGTAATCGCCTATTCGGATACGATAAACGTTTTGTATCCGACGAGTTGCTTGCAGTCGGTTATCTGCTTGAGATTATTGGCGTTTTTGACTTCAATGATAACACGTCGGACAGAGTCAGGCGTCTTACCGGATAGTTTCCGGACAGATTTTTCAAAGTGCTTGGAATACCCAACTTTCATACGCCCAGCCAGTTCTCAAACTCTGCTTGTTCGGAGTCAGACAACGGCAGCTTACCCTTAGGCTCTGTCTTCGACAAATAATCATACAGGAGTTTGTCGTCATAATCGTCCGCCACGCGATCAAGAATGTTCTCGATGAATTTCTTGAGGTTCGTACCACGCTGAACAGCCATAACAGACAAGGCCTTGAAAGTGTCGTCTTTCAGGTCGATGAGTTTCTTCTTGGTTGGAATGGTTGCTGTGATCATATAGATTACGATTAGTGCTGCAAATATATATCATATATGCAAATATGGGCTTGGGTTCGCCGTTTCTGGCCGTTACAAAGCCTCGCCGTTTTCGTCGTAGTTTTGGAAAAGGAAGTCGTTGTAGGGATATTTTTGTACGTGGAGTTGGCGCACGCGGTCGTAGATGAGTTCCTTGAGCTGGTCGATGCCTTGCCGCTCACGGGCTGAGATGAAGATGCAGTCGGCGTCGGCGCGGGCCATCCATGTGTTTTGGAGCTTTTCGAGTGAGATGTTTTCGCGCGTCATGGGGGTGAGGTCGTCTTCGGCCTTTTCGGTCCAGCTGTAGGCGTCGACTTTGTTGAAGACGAGCAGTTGAGGCTTGTCTGAGCAGCCGAGGTCGAGAAGGGTTTTGTTGACCACGGAGATTTGCTCTTCAAAGTCGGGGTGTGACACATCGATGACGTGGATGAGCAGGTCGGCTTCGCGCACTTCGTCGAGGGTGCTCTTGAACGACTCGACGAGGTCGGTGGGGAGTTTGCGGATGAAGCCTACGGTGTCGGCCAAGAGGAAGGGCAGGTTTGAGATGATGACTTTGCGCACGGTGGTGTCGAGGGTGGCAAAGAGTTTGTTTTCGGCAAAGACTTCGCTTTTGGCCAGCAGATTGATGAGGGTGGATTTGCCCACGTTGGTATAGCCCACCAAGGCCACACGAATGAGGCGCCCACGGTTTTTGCGTTGGGTGTTTTTCTGCCGCTCGATTTCAGCCAGTCGGGTTTTGAGCAGGGACATACGGTTCAGGATGATGCGGCGGTCCATCTCCAACTGGGTTTCACCCGGACCGCGCAGGCCCACGGAACCTTTTCCGCCGCCTCCTCCCGAGCCACCACCTTGACGTTCCAGGTGAGTCCAGAGACGTTGCAGTCGAGGCAGCATATAGCGGTATTGGGCCAGTTCCACTTGTGTCTTGGCGTTGGCAGTCTGAGCGCGCATGGCAAAGATGTCGAGGATGAGCGACGTGCGGTCGAGGATTTTCACCTTCAGTTCGCGTTCGATGTTGCGCAGTTGTTTGGCAGAGAGTTCGTCGTCGAAGATGACCATGCCGACTTCTCTTTCGGCCTCTTCTTCGGCTTCGATGTAGGCACGTATTTCTTCGAGTTTGCCTTTGCCCACGTAGGTGACGGAGCTTGGTCCGTCGAGTCGTTGTGTGAAGCGTTTGACGGTGACCGCGCCGGCCGTTTCGGCGAGAAATTCCAGCTCGTCGAGATATTCATCCGTTTTGCGTTCGTCTTGTGTTTTGGTGATGAGGGCCACGAGAACGGCTGTTTCGGCCTTGGCCTCGCTTTGTATAAATTCTTTCATAGATGTGTGGTCGTAGGCGGAGTGTCTCCGTCGTTGGTTTGCAAAGTTAGTGCAAATGAGAGCAGAGCCAAAAGGAAAGACGTAGTTTTTCCTTTTGGCTCTGCCGAATGCCGCCTAACTTGCGC
>JAHAWW010000226.1 GCA_018383375.1 Prevotellamassilia sp.
GAAGGTTAAGCGGCGCTTTGTTTGGGATAGTAGTCTGTGGCTTCAGAGGCTACACATATTTATTGTATGCTGAAACGAATGGGGAGAGTGTACCAAACCTTCATTTTGTGGCCTTGTTGTTCGGCCGGCGTGAAGCGTTTGAGTTTGCAGACCACCTGAGCTGCGGCCTGGTCACATTCCTTAGAGAGACTCTTCCGAACCACAATCTGGCCGATTGAGCCGTCTTTCTCTATGATGAAACGCAACACGACTGTGCCCTGCAGGCCTGCGTTCCGTGCCTCGATGGGGTAAATAAGGTTTTCGCTGACAAACTTAAGTACGGCGGCATCGCCACCGGGATAAGAGGCCGGAACCTCGACGATGCTGTTATCGACAATTTCTTCTTCCAATCTCCTCACTGGAGTACCGCCGGCACGCTGATCCACTTTCAATTCGTCAATGTTGACGGCACCGGCATAGTCTCGAGAAGCGATGGCCATAGAGCTCTTGGTCACTCTTTCCTGGCTCTTCACGTCCTTTGTTTTGCCGACGAGCGCTTCGGTTTGACTCTTAGGTATGAGCGGCTCAATCAAGTCCGGGCTCAGCGGGTCGATTAAAAATTCTGTCAACACGTCTGTTGATGCCGATTGTTGCACTGCCGTCAGCCTCCCTTGAGGGGTTATAGCCATGACGTAAGACGGGTCTTGCATGGCTCTGAACTGTCTGTCTTTCCTCGTCCACAAAAAATCTTTACGCTTCCGGGAGGCCACATCGGCCAGTTTTACACTGCCATTCTCAAAACAAAGCGCTTTATTGCCAGTGGCGTTGTATAAAACGAAATAGGGGCCAACGATTGCCGGGAAAGCCCAGACCTGATTGATGTCTGTGTCATCAATTGCCTTAGCCACCACGCCTCCGTTCTCTTCTATGGCTAAAGCCATCGGTTCGTTCATCATCACACAAATGCGACAGTACATCTGCTGGACCTTCTTATTTTGTGCCACTGCACCATTCCAGCCAAATAGACAGACCAATAAACACGCCATCAACCGAAAACCAATCTTTCTTTCAATCATTTTCATACAATCAAAATTAAAGTTTAACATTTCTTCTATTATAACGTAAGTCATAAATCATTTCCTAAAGCAAAATTATGAAATTCACCCAACAGAACAAACCAAACATAGCCCTTATCCCTATACCCAAAAGTTTGCCTTTTTCCCAATCACACAATCACACGCCTGTAAGCGATTGATATATTGGAATTTGCGGTGACTGGACGCTCCAGTCACATCCAATCACGCCAATCACAGGTGGTCGCCGGCGCGTTTAAATAAACAAAAATGGCGGAGTGGCGCATTTTTTAGCATTTTTGCATAGCATTCAGCCCTCTTGCGGTGTATAAGACAATATGAAAGCCTCCGAAAACTTCAAATCAAACATTCTGGCCATGCGTGCAGCCGCCCTGCGCGAGGCTATGGACGTCTTGGGTGAAACCGAAGAGGCCGAAGGCATCACGCAAGAGGTGTTGCTCAAACTGTGGGAAAGGCGCGAAAGTCTTGACA
>JAHAWW010000227.1 GCA_018383375.1 Prevotellamassilia sp.
GCGTTGGGGTGGCTTATCGCTATGCAAGTTTACGAATAATCAAGGATGTGCAAGTCTTGTGAAAGGTTTTTTTTGAAACCTTAAGACAAAAGCGGCGAAAGCCGGCGAAAATCGTCGAAATCGTTGAAATCGTTGAAATCGGCGCGGCAAACCTCGTAAGAGCTGATATGTAAACGCCCCCTTCCTTGCAGGATTTGCTTGGCCGCTTAACCGTTTTTGGGGGGATTTTTGGAGGCGGCTCTTTGGGCTCTCTTCAGCCTTTCTGGGGCTATTCGGTCTTTTTGGCCTCTCTTTGGTCTTTCTTATCTTTTTACATCACAACCAATGCCAGCCGATAGACCACGAATGCCAGTGCATAGGCCACAAGGGTGGTGTAGACTGCCGTGAAAATGGCATATTTCCACCTGCCGCTCTCCGCTTTTATGGCTGCAATCGTCGCCAGACAGGGGAAATAGAGCAACACAAAGGCCAGAAATCCCAATGCCGCTGCCGGCGTGATGCCGCTGTGGGTCATTGAAGCGATGAGGTGGCTCTCGGAGCTTTCAGCGTTATCGGTTTCGGCGTTATTGCTTTCGGCGTTATCGGTTTCGGGGTTATTGTATAACACGCCGAGCGTGCTCACCACCAGTTCTTTGGCTCCCACGCCGGCAACGATGCCCACACCCATACGCCAGTCGCAGCCCAACGGACTAGTGACCGGTTCTATGGCGCGGCCGATTTGTCCCAAGTATGACTGCTCTTGACGCTCGGCTGGCGTGAGAGACTCGTCCCCACCCGAGGGGAAATAGCCCAAAGCCCACACCACCACGGCTGCCACCAAAATGATGCCACCCATCTTGCGCAGATATTGACGCCCTTTTTCCCAGCTGTGGCGGACCACACCACGCATCACGGGCATGCGGTAGGGCGGCATTTCCATCACAAAATGACTCTCTTCGCCCGGATGAATGAAACGACTCAACACGGCAGCAGCAACAAAGGCCATAACAATGCCGGCCACATAGAGGCAGAGCATCACCAAAGCCGCGTGGGAGGGAAAGAAGGCTCCACACACCACCGTATAGACCGGCAGACGGGCTGAGCACGACATAAACGGCAACGTCATCATCGTGATGAGGCGGCTCTTGCGGCTCTCAATGGTGCGAGTGGCCATTACGGCAGGCACATTACAGCCAAAACCCATCATCATGGGAATGAAAGATTTGCCGTGAAGTCCCATACGGCGCAGCAGGGGGTCGGCAAGCAAAGCCGTGCGTGCCATGTAGCCAGAGTCTTCGAGTATCGAAATGAAAAAATAGAGTATGAGAATGTTGGGCAGAAACACAATGACGCTGCCCACACCGCCCACTACGCCTCCCAGCAACAGGTCTTTGGCCCAGCCCTCGTCGAGGTGGCTGCCCAAGCTGGCTGAGAGCCAGTCAATGCCGGCTGTCATCCAGTCCATGGGATAGGCGCCGAGGGTGAAGGTGGCATAAAAGATGAGCCCCATCAGGGCAAAAAAGACCAGATAGGCCACGGCTGTGCGGGCCATCACCTTGTCGATGAGGGTGGAAAGACGTGAGGCTTTGCTCTCTGCTGGAACGTAGATGCCGTCGAGACACGCGCGTATGGCTTTGGCTCTGACATAGGGTGACGGCCGCATGGCAGCCAAAACACGGTCGGTGGGCGAGAGACTGTCGGCGCTCTTGGGCGTGGCGCTGCCGTTTTGTTTTTGGTGAAGGCTGATGGCCGCTCTGAGGGCGTCTTTCACCCCTCGTCCGCGATTGGCCGCCGTGGTCACCACCGGTACGCCCAGTCTTTCTTGCAAAGTTTCCACGTCGAGACGGCTCCCACCATGCTCCACCTCGTCATACATATTGAGCACACAGACCATGGGCAGACCCATGGCTTTAATCTGCAGCGTGAGCAGCAGGTTGCGCTCGAGATTGGTGGCGTCCATCACGTTCACCACCACGTCGGTGCGCCCACGAGCCAATTCGTTGGCCACATAGGCTTCTTCGGGGCTGAAGGCACGCAGCGAGTAGGTGCCGGGCAGGTCGACAATGCGCAACCGGTGGCCGTCGAGAGTGATGTGTCCCAGTGTGCTGCTCACGGTCACACCGGCGTAGTTGCCCGTGCGCTCATGGCCTCCTGTGGCAGCATTGAAAAAGGCCGTTTTGCCGCAGTTGGGATTGCCCACGAGGCAGATGGTGATGGGGCGGTCGGTGTTGCTCACATCAGTGTGTGCGTGTTTTTTTCGTGGACCGCAACTCGGACATCCGGCACAGTTGCCGTGGCAGTGGCGAGCGCGGATAAACTCGTCGGTGAGCGGGTCTATGGTGAAGTCTTCGGTGGTGGCTTCGGCGGTGGCGAGCGCCTCGGCTTGTGTTTCGGCCACCTCTACCAACTTGGCTTCGCAGCGGCGCAATGCCACCCTTTGCCCATTCATTTTGAAGACGATGGGAGTGCCCGGCGGAGCTGCCCATACGCGGGTGACTTCTTGTCCTTGTATGAAACCCATCTCCTCGAGGTGGCGCCTGATTTGCGTCGAGCCCGAAAGAGCGGATATATAGGCCGATTGGCCGTTTGTCAGTTGGGAGAGGTTCATGGATTGAAGTTGTTTGGGGAGTGTGCTTTGCCGGCACCGCTCGGCCG
>JAHAWW010000230.1 GCA_018383375.1 Prevotellamassilia sp.
TGTCAAAATCGAGGCAAATTTTGTTTTGAAGAGGGCTGAAAAAAACTGTCCTTAGCCCAGATATTACGGCGATAAGGACAGTTTTTCGTGTCATAAGGACCATAAGACGTTGAACGTCAAAAAATTAGGTTCCTTATGGGAACCTTCTCTATTCTTTGCTCCAAAGATAAGCGAAAAAGACGGTGGGACAAAAGACAAAAAACTTGGGGCATGGATGGCTGTCCTAAGGCCGTGTGGCCGCCAAATGATGACTATTACGGACATATTGGGCGCGATGGAATGGGGGTTACATAAATAATCAAAAAATGGCGCAGAAACATGGTGGCAGATTGGGGGTATTGGGGCTTTTGTCTATCTTTGCGAATCCATCATAATGACCCTTCCAATCAATCTTTTAATACATCAAACACCTTATTTATATGATGAAAAGACTCAGCCCAAAGCCATTGCGCTTTTTTATGACTGTAGCCTTGTTGACGGGCGGCAGCTTATGGCTCAACGCCCAGCATCATCACGACGACGACACCACTTGCAGTATCATCCGTCCGACGGGTGAAGACTCGGTGAGGTATGCGCGCCTGTTGCAATCTGCGCCCAAAGCTGTGAGCAATCTGCGTGGTGCAGACGTCACGGCCCAAGTTGAGGTTCCCATCCACAACAGCGGCGAGGTGTATCAGTTTCGTGTAGCCCTGCTCATCACGCCCGAGGTGCTCGACGAGTTCAACGGCGGTGACGAGGCCACCGTCATGGCTTGGTGGAATAAAGCCGAGGCCGAGCTCAACGGCTACTACCGCAACGATGTAGGCATTGAAATTAAGGTGGTGAAAGACAGCCGCTTAATTATGCTCGAAAACAATACCGGATATGACATCCGCAACGGAAGCGGTTCGCTCGTATCGGAAAACGGCACACCCATTGTCAACAGTCTTATTGGCGAAGAGAACTACGACCTTGGTTTGATGATAACGAAAGGCACGGGCAGTCTGGCCGGTCAAGCCTCGCTGGGTGGTGCCAGTTCGCGCTATCGCAAGGCCTGCGGTTTCGCCGTTAGTCGCATCACCACCATAGCCCACGAGATGGGTCACCTCTTTGGCGCCGAACACACCCACTACATAGCCGACGGCGACTATACCGAACCGGGTTCGGGACGCAGCATCATGAGCTACGGGTCGCCGCGCGATTTTTTCTCTTTAGGGAGCATCCGCTATATGCGCCGTCTCTTGCGCGCGCTGAATGTCTACACCACTCCCGAGCGCACTCCCGAGGCGGCCGACTACTCGCGCAACAGCGACATTGAGGGCACCAACATGCCCTATGCTTATCGCGAGAGCGGCGTGCAACCTCAAATCGACGACGACTTGCTGGCCAAGGAATATGTCGTGACCGAAGGGAGCAACTTTCAGTTTCACATTCCCTTGAAAAACCCCATCGACGAGCCACTGCTCTATGCCGTTCACGGTCTCGACATTGCCCTGCCGATGGGAGCCAACGCCCTGCAGCCCGTGTATAAGCCCACGGCCTCGAGCGCCCAAATGTTCCAGCCCTATTATGAGAACCCGACACTCGTGGCGGCCGATGCGCAGAGTCTTTATATCCCATTCTCAGACGCCTCACGCACGGGACTGTTTACGTTTGCGGCTGCTGTCCATCAAAAATCGCTCTACGACAGCAGAAAGATACGCTTGCGCATCATCAAGGGCGAGCCGTTTTCGGCAGGCATTACGTCGCCGACCAACTCGCTGCTCTATCGTTGGGGCACCAAACTGTCGGTGTCGTGGACGCCGCAGACCGACGTTTACGGTCCCAACAGCCGTGTGCGCATCTCGCTGTCGACAGATTTCGGACAGAGTTTCCCCTACATCTTGGCCGACGACCTGCCCAACACCGGCACATGGACGGGAGCTTTCCCCTACATCACCATCGGCCAAACGGCCTATCACGACTATCCGCAGGCCATCAACGGCGGCACGCTCAAGGTGGAGATTATTGGAGAAGCCCCATACGCCATGATGCCTAACATGCCGTATTACCGGCAAAACGGCGAAACCATCTACAGCGGCGGTTTCACGCTCAATGCGAGCAATGCACGCTATTTTTTCAAAGACAGTGCCACCGGTGGCGAGCCACCTGCGCCCTATGTCTGCCTGGAAAGCATCGACGACCTGCCGGCCACAGCACCCACACTGGTGGCTTATTACAAGACCAACACATCGACGACCTACAACACCACTTATGCCCAAACGGCCGAGGGACGCCTCATCCGCCGCACTTGGACGGCCACAATCAGTGGTACGCCTTACGTCTACACCCAGATTTTCGAACTTCCTGAACAGAAATCAGCCACGGCGGCCATCAACAAACAGCTGAAAGACATTGGCCGAGAGGCGGCCGAACTGGTGAGCCACGAGGGCGAACCGGGTTATCCCCTCCCCTCGTTGGCAGCCTACCGCGAATTGAAAGGCGCTTATCCTCAAGTGTTTGACAGCGAAGGTTTCCTCTTGCCGGACTTTGACACGGCTGCGGGCGAACGCGTGCTTGCCGCCGTGCAGACACTCCACAATGCCACCGACGACGAGATTGTCTATCCCGAATCCGGTCGCTACCTGCTGCGCAGCTATCAAGCCCTGCCGGCCGGCACACCTTATTTCTATTACCGGCGCACGGTCGTGGACACCGAATTGAAAGAAGTCTGGAAGGCCAACGCCACTGATGGCACGCCGCTATTGCTCACAGCCGGCCAAAATGGCATCTATCTGAAAGACGACGAAGGCAATGTGCCCTATCTGGACGGTATGACCAACACTTATAATGATTTCATCCTGCGACGAGGCTACACCTGGGGTAGTTTCACCCTGTTGAGTCACAATCTGCAGCAAGCGCAACTGAGCCGCAGCGGCGAAACCTTCTCACTCAACCACCGCTATGCCGACGACCCTCAGGGCTATCTCTGCAACAACAACGACGTGCTCATCGTCTCGACCGACTTTCAGTTTGTTCCCATTGTCGAAACAGCCTCGCTGACAGACGAAACCTTCTATCGTCTGCGCTCTTGCGCCACCGGCCATTATCTCACCCTGCCCGAGAACCTTCAGACCAACACGTCGTTGCGCCTTTCGGCCACACCCGACGCCGGCAATATCTGGATGAAGGACGGCAATCACCTTCTGGCTTATGCCTCAGGCTATTATATGAACGGCACAACACACGGGGCCTTGGACCAGGCGGCAGAATATCAGTTTGAAGCTCACCCGACAGTGCCGGGTGCCTATGCCGTGAAATGGAACGAAAGTTACCTGCAAGTCCAAGACGGTGTGCCCGCCACGACGTCCTCGGCCTCCGACGAGACCACAGCCTGGCAGGTTGTGCCCACGGCCCTGCTCCCTGTCGACGTTTCGGCCTCGGGCTATTCCACCCTCTTCGCTCCGCAGACTCTGGCGGCACAAGACGAAACAACCATTTACGCCGCCACTCTCGACCAAACCGCCGGGCGTTTCAAACTCACCTCAACCGACGGCATCGTGCCGGCAGGCCAAGGCGTCGTCATCAAAGCCACCGAAGGCCGCCACTGGTTTGGCATCAGCCAAGCCGCATCGACCGTGACGAGCGACCTCACCGGCAGCCTGGCCACCACCCGTGCCGTGCCGGGTGTCTTCACGCTGCAAAACGGGACCGACGGCGTCTGCTTCTATCGCTATGCTACCGATGGGGCCGGCAGCGTAGACGGCTTATTGCTGAAAGGTTTCAAGGCCTATTGGCAAGGGCCGGCCGACACTTCAGCTTCGTCCTATCGTCTTGACTTCGACCACGTTGTAGATGGCACGCCAACAGTCGTTTTTGAAGGAAAGACGACCGACACACCGCTCTACGACCTGACCGGTCGGCGCATCAACCGCCCCACTCGCGGCATCTGCATCAGCGGCGGCAAAAAGTGTATTGTGCAACAAAAACGACAGCGACCATGACTTCGAAGAAAGCCTATCAACGCCCCATATCTCTCACGATAAACCTCGACCCGACCACGCCGCTGTGTCAAATCTCGGCTGGTGGCGACGAGAGCTATGCCGACATTTCAGACGGCTACGGACAGGAACAGCTCTCCGGCCGAGGTGGTTCGTGGTGGGTTTTTGAAGCGGAAGAGGCGGAATAAACACCCCTCAAACGCGTGACCGACGTGACTGGGAACATCCTTGCCGTTCAATCACAGCATTTCATTGATTTACCGACAGTTACAAGCGTGTGATTGTGTGATTGGGAAAAAGGCAACAATTAGGGGGAATATGCGCGCGCGCGCGAAGGCGGTTTTGGAGAAACGTTTCGAGGGTCTAATATTCAGAATGCAGTCTTGGCTTAGGCTCGGCATAGTAATCGTCAATAGTTTTGGTTTCACATCACTCTGCTCTCTCCCCGCACAAACGGTCGATTTGTTTTATGTTTATCGCCTTGAAGAGGATGGT
>JAHAWW010000009.1 GCA_018383375.1 Prevotellamassilia sp.
CCGCCGGGCAGACCGCAACCCAAGAGGAGCGAACTCATCAGCTTATTGGCGGGGTTCATGAAGTAGCCGAGGAAGTCGTCGATAAACTCCTGAGTGAGTTTGCGTGCTTCCATATAGGCGTCCATATTGATTTCGGGCACGTCGAAGCCATAGTGTTTGAGCATAGACTGTACCGAAATGACGTCGGGGTGCACCTTACCCCAAGAGAGTGGCTCCATAGCTACGTCGATTACGTCGGCGCCGTTTTTACAAACCTCCAGAATGCTGGCCATCGACAGACCGGGACCGCTGTGGCCGTGGTATTCGATGATGATTTCGGGATGTTTGTCTTTGATCATCTTGGTGAGCTTACCCAGCATGGCGGGCTGTCCGATGCCAGCCATGTCTTTGAGGCAGATTTCGGGCGCACCGGCCTCGATGAGCTGGTCGGCGATGCCGGCATAATATTCAGCGGTGTGAATGGGCGACGTGGTGATGCAGAGAGTGGCCTGAGGCGTCATTCCGGCCTCGAGGGCGTATTTGATTGAAGGAATGATGTTGCGCACATCGTTCAGACCGCAGAAGATACGGGTGATGTCGACACCTTGTGCGTGTTTCACCTTATACATCAGACGGCGCACGTCGGCCGGTACGGGGAACATACGCAACGCGTTGAGGCCGCGGTCGAGCATGTGGGTCTTGATGCCCACTTCGTTGAAGGGTTTGGTGAAGGCACGTACGGCCTGGTTGGGGTTTTCGCCATAGAGCAGGTTGACCTGTTCGAAGGCACCACCGTTGGTTTCTACGCGGGCGAAGCAGCCCATCTTTATGATGACCGGAGCAATACGTTCGAGCTGGTCTTTGCGCGGTTGGAATTTGCCGCTACTCTGGAACATGTCGCGGTAGAGCAGGCTGAATTGGATTTTACGCTTTGCTGTCATAAATACGTGGTATGTTTAATGTGTCAGAGATAATTGCTGTTTTCTCTTGCTCAAAATGTGAGGTTTTGAGCAATTATGATGCAAAAGTAATACTTTTCTTTGTAATATTTATGTTTTGCACCAATTTAGCGCACATCTCCTGCAGAGGAATGCTCATTTAGGCGCCCGAGAGGGTGGGGCTCACCAAAACGTCGGCATTAATTGGGACATTAGCGTGGGCATCTGTTTCCGCGCCTCGGTTGTCGTGTTTTCTCACTCCTATATTATATATAAGAGTATATAAAGGCGTAGATAATATAAAAAAGCGCAAGGCCATTGCGGTTTTTTCTCTGTTTCTTACTCAAATCAGAGATTTTTTTGCAATTTTGCGCAAAATACGAATGAGATAGGCCGCAGAGGTTGTTTGATTTGGCTCAAGTCCCGCGGTGGCTATCTAATAATTAGACTTTTATGGCAATTTTCCTCAACAAAGTAGTTGGTGATTTTAGTAAGGGTACCGGCGACAGCGATATTCTTTTTTCTAAAACAGTCAAGGCTGGCAAGCGTATATATTATATTGATGTCAAGCAAGACCGACACAACGAACTTTACATCTCTATCACCGAGAGTAAGAAAATCAAGGAAGGCACCGAAGAGGAGCGACCGATGTTTGAGAAGCATAAGATTTTCCTTTATCGCGAAGACCTTGAGAACTTTATGAACGCTTTTGCCGACGCGGCACAATACACTTTCGACAATTGTCCGCGACGACAGGCCGACTACTCCCGTCGTCAGATGAGCTATGCCGACCGTGAGCCGGGATATGACTATCATCGCATAGCAGAAGAACCTGAAAACTACAACGCTGAGTCCAAACCTGACCTCTCAGATTTGGTGTTCTAATCAGACTCTCTATTCCCTCTAACATATCAGGCCTCTCATGGGCGCAATGTGATGATTTGCGCCTATGTGAGGCCCTGTTTATATACCCCTAAAATGTTGCCTTTTTCCCAATCACCCAATCACACGCTTGTAACGTGTTGAAAACGAGTGTGATGTGGTGATTGAACACTCCAGTCACGTTCAGTCACACGGCCGGAAGGTTTCGACGGCGCCAAACACCGCTTTTGGGTGTTGAAACAGGGGTGACGTGAGGCCACAGCCTCTTGTGCAGTGATGGATGAGGGAGAAGATTATCTATAAGTGGAGCAGACAAAACCGCCCGGACCATTGACGGGCCGGGCGGTCTGTTGGGCGTGCATTGAGGCCGGTTAGGTCATTTATGCCTGGAAGCGCTTGGAGGCGCGGAGCAGGTGGCGGGTCATCGAC
>JAHAWW010000094.1 GCA_018383375.1 Prevotellamassilia sp.
GATTAGCCCTCTCTTCTTTTTTTGTCTTTTATCTCTCGTCCTCTGAGACAACCAGCCTCATACTTGAACATATTGACAGGATGAAAGAAAACATGCGACTGACAATGACAAGTTTGTCGTATGGTTAATAAAAATTGCAAGTAGAGTTGTCATAATATGGTATTATAGTTAAAAAGTAGTTAACTAATTGGCATTTCGGGGGGTATTTTTTTGTGATTTTTAGACTTTTTAATTTTGCAGTAGATAGTCAATCAATCGGATTGTAGAGTTTGTCTCCCGACGCCTCTCTGCCGCTGATGATTTTCACTACAAAAAATACAGTCTGTCCGTCCGTCGAGCCGGCAGGAACTTATGTCTTGCCAAGTTCAGGATTTTTCAGACTATTCAAAAAAAACACCTTCGCCCTCCAATACAGGGATAGCAGAATTTTTATCAGATGAAAGCGATGGCACGAAGAGCAGCATTGACGTTGCTGATGATGGGTGTGGTCGAGGTCGGCCTTCTGGCGCAGAGCTTGACAGACTCGCTTAGTGTCAAGGTGTGTTTTCCGCTCGGTGGTAGTCGCTTGATGTTTCATGGCAATCAAGGACAGGCACTGCGGCAATTTGCAGCCCGCCTTGATTCGCTCTCTCTGCGGCAGGTGGGCGGCAAATGGCGCGTGGCTGTGACGGCATCGACCTCGCCCGAAGGGTCGCTATCGGTCAACAAACGTCTGGCACATCGAAGGGCTGAGGCCGTGTGTGTGTTTCTTCATCGCCACGCCCTGTCTCTCAAAGACACGGCAGCCACGGCGGGATGGCTCGTCGACGAGGTGACCACCAATCATCTGCGGCGACAAACACCACGGTCGGCCTATGCCGCGATGCGCTTTGCCGAAGTGAGGCTGTGGCCCGAACCTTCGCTCTCGTTTGTCGGCGCTGCCATCAAGCCTGTGCCCATGCTCCCTGACGATGGCGTGAAGATGACCGAGGCCGACGGCGTGGCTCCAACCCCTTTGCCCGAAGCGCGCAGATGGCGCCCTATGCTTTTGGTCAAGACCAATCTCGTCTATGATTTGCTCACGGCCGTGAATGTGTCGGTGGAGGTGCCCATTGTCAGACGCTGGTCGGCACAAGCCACGCTCATTCATCCCTGGTGGCGCAAAACCAAATGGCACAAGACCCTGCAGATGCGCTATGTAGCCCTGCAGCCCAGATATTATTTCGCCGGCTCCCAAACTACAGACCGCTCCCTTTTTGTGGGTTTGAACGTGGGTGTGGGCCATTATGATTTCCAGCTGACTCGTCGCGGCGTACAGGGTGACGGGTGGCACGTGTCACCGGTCTTGGGCGGTGTGAAGCGTCTGACTCGGCATTGGCGGCTCGAATATGCGGCGTCTGCCGGATATGTGCAGACGGATTATACCCAATATACCCAGACATCGGGCACCCCTTATGGCACAATCAAGGTGAAAGACTATCCCTGGGGCTCGAAACGATTGAGGACCGTAGTGCCCACGTCGGTCGAACTCTCTTTGGTTTATGTGATGGGCCGAAAAACGAGAGGAGGGCATCATGGACTTTAAGACGCTGACGGCACAAACGGGCCGATGGTTGTGGCATATTGCCGTGGGAACTGTGCTGGTGGCGCCGGGCGTGTCGTGCCAGCGCGACCATCTCTATTATGAGACACTCACGCGCGACAATGTGCAGCTCGACATCGATTGGTCGCAAACGGCTTTTGCTGCCTCCCACAAAGACTACACCACGACTTCACGGCTCAACGGCGTGACGATTTGGGCCTTCGACTCGGCCACACATAGGCTAAAGACCGAATTGCCGCCCGACGCCGACCCCTTGCAGCCGCGTCTGTGGCTCGAGCCCGGAACGTATGACCTCATTGTGATGAACGACAGCCGTGTTGAGCTGCCCGGCATTGTGTTTCACACAGACAGACTGCTCGAAGACTGCAAAGCCTCGGTGACGGCCGACACCGTGTATGACACTTATCCCGACTATCTGGCGTTGTCTGCCATCAATAATGTGACCTTTGAGTCGCCGCGCAGGGATTATTATGAAGACCGTCCCGAATATTATATCAACGACGTGGTGACGAGACACATCCCCACACAGCAACATGCCGTGACTAAAAAGGTGAATGTTAAGGTGCACGTCAATGGCATCAACTATTGTCGAGGTATGCAGCCTTCATATATGACAGGGCTGTCGAGGGCAGTGACGATGGCCACGCGAGAACCAAGTCACGAAGTGGCCGTGTATGCTTTCAATCTGGTGAACCGTTCGTTCCACAACGGCGGATACACAGAGGCCGACTTGTCGCAGTCGTTTTATTGTTTCGGCTTCAATGCTGACAATCTCCACTCGGCCATACGTTTTGAACTGACCATCAATTTCGTGCTTGTGGACAACAGCATCTTCACATACAAAGCCGACGTGAAACAGCAGCTCGAGCAATGGCTCAACGACCATACGGCCACGGCCGACCTTGACCTCGACATCAACCTTGACCTCGAGGTGGATTTGCCGCCCACTAACCCCGAATCATCAGAAATCGGCGGACTCATACCCGAAACCGTGCCGTGGAACGACCAGCATCAGGAAATTGTCTTGTGACGAAGTCAGTGAGACAAAGAGACGCAACTTCAACAGCAAATTATTTTATTCCATACAACCCTCCAATAAATAGTATTAGATTATGAAAAAACTGTTTTTTGCTACATGCGCAACCTTAATGACTTTCTGCGGCTGTACCAACGAACTGGCCGAAGAGGGCTTCACAGACAAGACCAAGACGCTGACTTTTGGTGCCTACACGGTGAAATCCCGCACCTACGCTTATGGTGATGCCA
>JAHAWW010000241.1 GCA_018383375.1 Prevotellamassilia sp.
CGTATGAGAAGTCAACGTGGCCCGGAGTGTCGATGAGATTGAGCTTGTAGACGCTGCCCTGGTAGGTGTAGTCCATCTGTATGGCGTGGCTCTTGATGGTTATGCCACGCTCACGTTCGAGGTCCATATCGTCGAGCATTTGTCCCTCGGTCACTTGAATGGTGTTGGTGTATTCCAAGAGACGGTCGGCCAATGTGCTCTTGCCATGGTCGATATGGGCGATGATGCAGAAGTTGCGAATGTGGTTCATAGGCGATGGGGAGCGGTGAATGGGTCAGAACTTTTCGGCGTCGGCAAACGACACGGCATGGCGAAGGTCTTTTTCAGAGAGTTGCACCGCGCCGGGGGCTGTGATGGGCCAATTGATGCCAATGGTGGGGTCGTCGTAACGGATGGAACATTCAGCCTCGGGAGCATAGCGATTGTCTACTTTATAGGTAAACACGGCCGTTTCTGACAAGACTTGAAAACCATGAGCGAAACCACGGGGAATGAAAAGCTGACGTTTGTTTTCTTCAGAAAGCTCTACCATCACATAGCGGCCAAATGTGGGCGAAGACTGACGCAAATCGACAGCCACATCCACGACCACACCCTGCAACACACGCACCAACTTGGCTTGTGAGGCTGAGCCGCGCTGATAGTGCAGACCGCGCAATACGCCTCGCGAAGAGAGCGACTGATTGTCTTGAACAAAATGCACCTCGCGACCGATATGGGCATTGAAGTCGGACTCGCGCCAGGTTTCCATAAAATAGCCGCGAGCATCGGCAAAGACTTGGGGTTCGATAATCCAAACGTCTGGTATTTCAGTGGCTATATAGTTCATATATATATAATGTGTGGGGGAATGTGAAATCATGGTTAGGCTTGGGGAGCAAGCGTGATGCGGTCGTCGGCCACTTCAAAGCGCACTTCGCCCTGTTTGAGTCGGCCTTCGAGCATTGCGTCGCAGAGCTGGTCTTCGATGTGGTGTTTGATAGCGCGCTTGAGCGAGCGAGCACCATATTGAGCTTCAAAACCATGAGCGACGAGATAGTCGGTGAGAGTGTCGTCTATCACAATCTCATAGCCCATTGCCGACATGCGCTTGCAGAGGGCTTCCATTTCGAGATGAACAATCTTGCGCGCACTCTCGTCTGACAAGGGCTTGAAGCGGATGATGCTGTCGAGACGGTTGAGAAATTCTGGTGCAAACTGCTTTTTAAGTGCCTTGATAATGATGCTCTCGCCCAAGTCGGTTTGATTTTCACCGGCATTGAAGCCTACGCCGGCTCCAAAGGCCTCAAGTTGGCGCGAACCGCTATTTGAGGTCATCACAATCACAGTGTTGCGAAAGTCGACCGTTGTGCCATTGCCATCGGTCATACGCCCCTCGTCCATCACCTGCAATAGGGTGTTGAACACATCAGGATGGGCTTTTTCTATCTCGTCGAGAAGTATGACGGAATAGGGATGACGACGCACACGCTCAGTGAGCTGACCGCCCTCTTCATAGCCCACATAGCCCGGAGGAGCGCCAACCAAGCGACTGGTGCTGTATTTCTCGCCATACTCACTCATGTCGACACGAATGAGAGCGTCTTTGCGGTCGAAGAGATACTCGGCCAAACATTTCACCAAATGGGTT
>JAHAWW010000244.1 GCA_018383375.1 Prevotellamassilia sp.
TCCTTGACGGCTTCAATTACGGCCTTGTTTGACCCCTGGGCATAAAGATTGCCGCTCACTTGCCGGCCGGCGAGCAAAGAGTCGCGCATAAAACGCACCGTGCTCGAACCGGAGTGGTCAAAGACAAACTTGAGTTCGCCTTTCTTGCCGGAGTAGCGCAGTTGTTCCCATCGTGTGATTTTGCCCGAGACGATGCCTTTGATGTCATCCACGGTGATGAGCGTGTCGGGATTGTTTTTGTTGACAATAAGCGCAAACGCGTCAGTGGCCACGATAGCTTGACGGGCGCTGAGGTTGTGACTTTTGATGCGTTGAAGCTCACCCTCGTTCAGCGGTCGGGTGACTACGCAACATCTGATACTGTCCATCGCGAGCATCTTGAGCGCTGAGTCTTCATTGCAAAAGATTGGGCGGCAAGTCACGTCGGGATAGAGCAGAGAGTAGGTCTCGATTTCCTCCGACATAATGTCTTCGAAAGTTTCGTCTATCGCAATATGCACATCATCGGAAGTCCGCCAGTCGGCAGACTTCCGATGATTTCCGCACGAGGCGGTTAGGGTGATGCACACTGCGGCTAAGATAAGCCTGAGTGTCTTCATAATGTCATTACTGAATTCTAAAGCGAATTGGCAGAGTGAACCATACAGGTACGGGATGACCTTGCTGACGGGCGGGGGTGAAGCGCTTCAGCTTGCTGACCACCTGAGCAGCGGCCTGGTCGCATTCCTTAGAGAGGCTCTTTTTGACCACAATCTGGCCGATTGAACCGTCTTTCTCTACGCGGAAACGCAACACAACTGTTCCTTGCAGGTCTTGGTCTTGTGCAATGCTGGGGTAAACAAGGTTGTCGCTGACGAACTTAAGCAGGGCGGCTTCGCCACCGGGGTAGGAGGCCGGAACCTCTACGATGCTGTTATCGGCAACTTCTTCTTCTTGTTTCTTCACTTCCGTACCACCGGCACGCTGATTGTCTTTCAAGTCGTCAATGTTGATGCCGCCTTTGGCGTCACCGGCATAGTCTTGAGAAGCGATGGAGATGTTGCTCTTGGTCACTTTATCCTGGCTCTTCACTTCCTTCGTTTCGTCGACGAGGGCATCGTCTTCAATCTTAGGCACGGTGAACTGGATAGAGGCCTTTACGGCAACCTTCTCAACCTTTTGCTCTTCATACTTGATTTCAATCTTCTTTTCTTCTTTCTTTTTCGGCTCCTCTTTCTTCAGTTGAGAGAGCTCAACGGCGCTCTCGTCTTTGATCTCATTGCCGCCGGCAAGTTCGCTCACTACAGCTTTGAGTGCTACGAATACGCCAATGGCCAGGATTATGGCGAGGAGGACGATTAATGCGAAGACATTGCGGGCACCGGCTCTGGCGCGCATTCGATAAGCTCCGTACTCTTTGTTACGTCCTTCGAATACGATGTCACACCAACCTTTGGATATTAAATCGATTTTAGACATACCTTTATTATACTTTGCTTATTTACTGCTGCGGAAACTTCACGCCCTTGCTTTCAAGCAGGGCCTTGTCGGCATCCGTAAAGTTATCAATCACGTATTTACCGATGTTGCAAATCAACATCTCGTCCAGTACTTTCATCAGGTTGTCGTAATTGGCGTTGTCGGCCACCTTGATGATGACCGTCGGGGTGCCTTTTGCACTTCTGATGTCTGAGAGTCTTTGGTTATACTCTTTTTTGCTTTCTTCGTTAATGTCGCGTGTTTCAAACTCCTTTTTGAGCTTTTCCACTTCCTTCTGTGCGTTGGCATTCTTTGCGAGGAGGAATTTACGCAGACCGTCTTTGCCATATTTGGTTTCAACGAGGTTCTGCATAGCTTCTTCGGGCTTGCCTTCGAAATAGAAGATGCGGTTTTCGCCGCCGGCCAAGATAGTCACAGCCTCGCTGGCCTTAGCCTGGTTGCGTTGTTCGTCTTTGATGTCTTGCTTGTCAGAGGGCATGGCGATTTCCATGGTCTGCGGCTTGAGCAAAGACGTACAGAGCATAAAGAATGTCACGAGCAACATAATCATGTCCACCATCGGCGTGAAGTCCACGCGGGCGTTCATTTTCTTTTGTTTCGATTTTATTTGTTTGGCCATAACATTCTGTCTTTATTGCTCTGCTCCGGCAAGAGAGGTTATGAGGTTATAACGGTTCTTGTCGATATCGCGAAGAGATTTCATTACGTTCTTAATCACCTTGTAGGGTGTGGTCTTGTCTGCTTTGATGGCGATGCGGAGTTTGTCCTCACCAATGGCTTCACTGGCTGCATTCACCCAGACCTTGAGCTCGTCCGAAACGCTGTCGCAGGGGATACCGGCTGCGGGGTTCTTGGCCAAGTAGCCGTTTCTGTCGTCGAGCGCGAGCCAAGCGTTGACCTGATTGAGCGGTGTGCCGAACATAGGCACTTTTGAGAATTCAGCAATGTCCTTCACCACGTCGGCATTCTGGTCGGTGTTGACCTGTTGTGCCGTCAAGGTCATGGCGTTGGGATTGTCCAAGTTCATAAAGATTTTGCCGTTCTTCTCAATGAAGATGGTCAGGAGGTTGCTTGTCGGGATTTTAACTTCGGAAACCGAACCCGGGGTGTTCACCTTAACGGGTTCTTCTTTTACGAAAGTTGCAGTAAGCATAAAGAAGGTAAGCAGCAGGACCATAACATCGCTCATAGGCGTCATGTCTATGAACGTGTCTTGTTTTTTTACTTTAAAACGTCCCATGTCTTAGATACCTTGCTTATGATTAGTGAGTGGCAGAGAAAGTCTGAACGATTGAGAAACCTACTTCGTCGAGGCTGAAGGTGAGGCGGTCGATCTTGTTGGTGTAGTAGTTGTAAGCAATAACGGCGAGAGCACCGGTGGCGATACCAGAGGCGGTGTTTACAAGAGCCTCAGAGATACCGGTTGCAAGAGCGGTAGAGTCCGTACCACCGTCGCCGGCAGACATAGCCGAGAATGACTTGATCATACCGAGCACCGTACCGAACAGACCGGTCAACGTACCGAGCGTTACGATAGTACCGATGATGGGGAGGTTTTCCTGCATCATAGGCATTTCGAGAGCGGTAGCCTCTTCAAGTTCCTTCTGGATGGAGAGAATTTTCTGTTCCTTGGTGAGAACGGTGTTTTCTTCCATTTCTTTGTACTTCTTGAGGGTAGCGCCTACGACATTAGCCACAGAACCGCGCTGCTTGTCACAGAGAGCCTGAGCGGCAGCCATGTCGTTTTTCTTGAGGGCTTCCTTGATTTCAGCCACGAACTTCACGAGGCTGGTGCGGCCGTAAGCGTTGCGGATGGCGAAGAAGCGTTCGATGGCGAGAGCCACAACGGTGATGAGGAGAGTCCAGATGATGGGCACCACGAAACCACCTTTGTAAACTGTACCCATGAGGTTAGCCGGTTCGAGGCTGATTTCATCGGGAGTGAGGAAGGAGAAAGCATAACCGGTTTCAACACCACCTTTGAAGTTGGAGA
>JAHAWW010000251.1 GCA_018383375.1 Prevotellamassilia sp.
TCTACGAACTCATCTGCGATGCCGGCTGGACAGCCGACAGCATTCCACTCAAAGACTGGCTGCAAAACTACACCCTCTGTCGCTATGGAAAGACAGACCCCGCCATCACTCAATATTGGAATGAAATCACACAATCGGTCTACAACAACTTTACCGACCACCCTCGCTTTGTTTGGCAACTTCGCCCCGGTCGCAGCACTAAAGGCACATATCAAATCGACTCGCTCTTTTTCACTGCAATAGAGAAATTTGCCCAAGCCGCCCCACGCCTCAAAGACAATCCGCAATACGTTGACGACCTCATAGAACTCAGCGCACAATATGCCGGAGGAAAAATGGAAGTGCTCGTGCAAAACGTGATACAGGCTGCCGTGTGGGACGAAGTGGGCAAGACAGACTCTGTGGCCTCACTTTTCAACGACATTGCCCTCGCCACCGACCGCCTGCTCGCTGCCCACCCCATCTACAACCTGCAACGCCGGATAGACTTTGCACGCAACCACGCAACCACCCCCCAAGAAGCTACATACTACGAGAAAAACGCAAAACGCATTGTTACCATCTGGGGACCTCCCGTCAACGACTACTCGGCACGCATCTGGTCGGGCCTGATACGCGACTTCTACGCACCTCGCTACAAAGCCTATTTCCAAAGCCTCCAGACAGGCCAACCCTTCGACTATGCCAAATGGGAAAGCAACTGGGTGGAGACATCAAAAGGCCTCTCGCCCGTTACCCCACCCACCGACAAGGTGCAAGCCTGCCTCGACCTCATCGAAAAAGCCAAACCTATATTCTATAAATCAACCGCTCTGGCCGACGAACGCGAACTCGGCACCTGGACTCCCTCAATGCTCTCAAACGAGTGGCAAGAGGTGCAATGGACAATGCCCGTCAGCGAACTCAAAGGACTGCGCGGCGTAAGCTTCCGCTATGTGCGTGGCAGCGAAAAACTCGAAATACAAAAAGTATCGCTCGAAGTCGACGGACAAATTGTTGCCACCAACGAACACAACGGTGAAACCGGCCTTAAAAACATTGCCAACGACTATCGCCTCGACCTCCCCACCCAACTCGGAGGCAACAACGGAGTGACACTCAAAGCCGTGGTGCGCACCACCGGCAACTGCCAATCGTTTGGCAAGGTAATCATGATACACAAATAATTTTCTTAATTTAATCAAAACAGGGTCTTGATTTTGTAAAAAAACGAAATTAAGACCCTCTTTTTTTATCAACTCAAAATAATCTTCTTATCTTTGCTCAGAGAAAACAACACACAAAAACAAACATCAACACAATGAGATACACCCTACCATTACTAATGCTTCTGGCCTCAATGGTGGCAAAGGCAGACTACATCTCGCTGACCGTGAAAGAAAATTCGGGCACATGGACCTCCTACGGTCTCGCAGGTCTGAAGGTTGTCTTCAATGCCGACAACATCACCGTGTCTGACAACACCATGACCCACACCTACCCCCTGAGCGATGTCTATTCCCTTTCGCTCACCGATCTGCCCACCGGCATAAAAAACACGGCGCAACACAAAACCACCGCTGTATCCCTCCAATCTGGGCGCATATACCTTGATGTCGAACCCGGCACCATTGCCTACATCTACGACACCACCGGCCGCCTCTATTCCACCACACGCATAGGCCAACAGGGCACACCCGTTTCCATCGGCAACCTCCAGCCCGGCATCTATATCATCAAGGCCGGCAAAGAGCAATGCAAAATATTAATAAAATAACCACATCTTCCACCCAACAACCACACCATGAAGAAA
>JAHAWW010000254.1 GCA_018383375.1 Prevotellamassilia sp.
ACATAAAACTTGATTTTTAATGGTTATTATTTATATTATTATTGAGTTGATTGTTGAGGAGAGGTGACCGGTTTGTGCCGCACTCACGGGGCTTGCTTGGCCGGCGTTTCTTGCAAGGCCTTGGCCAAGAATGGGGCGGTATGGCCACGGCCGGCGGCAGCAACTTGTTCGGGAGTGCCGGTGATGACGACCTGACCACCACCGCGACCGCCCTCGGGACCCATGTCGATGAGGTGGTCGGCGGCCATAATGATGTCAAGATTGTGCTCGATGACCACCACGGTGTTGCCACGCTCCACGAGGCGGTTGAGCACACCGAGCAACACGCGGATGTCTTCAAAATGCAAACCGGTGGTGGGCTCGTCGAGGATATAGAGCGTGCGGCCGGTGTCGCGCTTGGCCAACTCGGTGGCCAACTTGACGCGCTGGCTTTCGCCGCCCGAAAGAGTGGTGGACGACTGGCCGAGCTTGATGTATCCCAAACCGACGTCTTGGAGCACCTTAATCTTATTGAGTATGGCCGGAACGTTGGCAAAGAACTCCACGGCCCGGTTGATGGTCATATCGAGTACATCGGCAATGCTTTTGCCTTTGTAGCGCACCTCGAGCGTCTCGTGGTTGTAGCGCTTGCCGTGGCAAGACTCACAAGGCACATAGACATCGGGGAGAAAGTTCATCTCAATGGTTTTCAATCCATTGCCCTTGCAGGTCTCACATCTGCCGCCTTTGACGTTGAACGAGAAGCGACCGGGTTTGTAGCCGCGGATTTTGGCTTCGGGAAGCTCGACAAAAAGGGTGCGGATGTCGGTGAAGACGCCGGTATAGGTGGCGGGATTGGAGCGTGGTGTGCGACCAATTGGACTTTGGTCGACGGCCACGACTTTATCAAGATGCTCTATGCCGTGCAGGGCTTTATAGGGCAAGGGTGTGCGGAGAGAACGATAGAATTTCTGCGAAAGAATGGGCAAAAGGGTGTCGTTGATGAGGGTGGATTTGCCACTGCCCGACACTCCGGTGACGCAGATAAACGTGCCCAAAGGGAAGTCTACGTTGACGTTTTTCAAGTTGTTGCCCTGTGCGCCTTCGAGTCGCAGGATATGGCCGTTGCCCGTGCGACGAGGCAGACGGTAACCTACGGTTTTGACGCCCGAGAGATAGTCGGCGGTGAGCGTGTGGCTCTGCATCATCTCTGCCGGAGTGCCGGCAAAGACCACTTCGCCACCCAGGCGACCGGCATGCGGACCGATATCGACGATATAGTCTGAAGCGAGCATCATGTCTTTGTCGTGCTCGACAACGACAACGGTGTTGCCCACGTCGCGCAGGGCTTTGAGCGAATTGATGAGCCGCTCATTGTCACGCTGGTGCAGACCAATGCTGGGTTCATCGAGGATATAGAGCACATTGATGAGCTGCGACCCAATCTGAGTGGCCAGACGGATGCGCTGGCTCTCGCCACCCGAGAGCGACATCGTGGAGCGGGCAAGCGAAAGATAGCCCAAGCCGACATCAAGGAGGAACTTGAGGCGGGTGCGGATTTCTTTCAAAATCTCATCGGCTATGGCCCGCTGCTTGGGTTCGAGGTTTTCTTCAACCCCACAAGCCCAGTCGTAAAGCGCAGAGATTTCCATCGAGGCCAGTTCGTGGATGTTGTGGCCGCCAAAACGATAGGCCAGCGCTTCGCGATTGAGACGGGCACCATGACACACAGGACACTCGGCCTCAAAAGAGAATTGCTCAACCCAGCGACGTGAAGCTGCCGACATATCGGCATCGGCCATACTGAGGATGTAGTCGGCCAAACCGTTGAACTCGACAAAATAGTCGTCGGTGGTGTGCGACACGGCTGCCGGTATGCGCAAACGCTCGGGCGAGCCATTGAAAATTTCGTCGAGGGCCTCCTCGGGGATGTCGCTGATGAGGGTGTCGAGGTCGCAACCGTATTGAGACAAGACAACCATGACCTGCCAGAAAATCAACGCGCTGCGGTATTTGCCCAAAGGCACGATGCCACCCTGACGCACACTGTGGTCGGGTAGGAGCACCTTCGTGCGGTCTACCTCGGTGATGGTGCCGATGCCGCGACACTTGGGGCAAGCGCCTTTGACCGAGTTGAACGAAAAATTGTGTGGTGCCGGTTCGTTGTAGGATAGTCCACTGACGGGGTCCATGAGGTTTTTGGAGAAGAAGCTCAATGCCTCTTTTGGGGTGGTGCCGTCGGGTATGGGGCTTTCGTCGGCCAACGTAGCGTCGAGCAACATGACCAGTCCGCCACCCTGACTCAAGGCCAACGAGACACTGCGCCGCAAACGATCGGCATCTTGATCTCTGACAAGCAGTTTGTCGATGACCACCTCAATGTCGTGGTTTTGATAGCGGTTGACTTTCATGCCGGGCATGATGTCGCAGAGTTTGCCATCAACACGGGCGGTGAGGTAGCCTTTGCGGCGGAGACTCTCGAAGAGCTCACGATAGTGGCCTTTGCGGGTGCGCACCATCGGGGCCAAGATATAGACTTTGTGGCCAACGTGGCGCTCTAAGATGAGACTGATGATTTGCTCTTCGGTGTATTTCACCATGGGCTGCCCAGTGAGGTAGCTATAGGCC
Source organism: Prevotellamassilia sp. (assembly GCA_018383375.1). GTDB lineage: Bacteria > Bacteroidota > Bacteroidia > Bacteroidales > Bacteroidaceae > Alloprevotella. The sequence continues at coordinate 2,608 of JAHAWW010000254.1, forward strand.
GTGCCGGCACGCGCAAAGAGCAAACGGAGGAAATCATAGATTTCGGTGACCGTGCCCACGGTGGAACGTGGATTTTTTGATGTGGTCTTTTGCTCAATGCTGATGACCGGGCTGAGTCCGGTAATCTTGTCGACGTCGGGGCGCTCGATGTGGTCGAGGAAGTTGCGGGCATAGGCCGAGAAGGTCTCAATGTAGCGCCGCTGGCCTTCGGCATAAAGGGTATCGAAAGCCAGTGAGCTCTTGCCCGAACCGCTCAGGCCGGTGATGACGGAGAGGCTATGACGCGGCAAAACCACGTCCACATTTTTAAGATTGTGAACGCGGGCACCATATATGGCTATTTTCCCCTCCTCTACCCTTTGGGCCTCAGCAGCCGGCAGATGGGAGGGTGATGTCTTTTGAGTCAAAACCTTTTGGGTTGGTGTGTGTTGAAATGATGTTGGATGGTGAATGGCGCCGGCCATTAAATGTCGCCGGTGCTACCCTCTTCGGTGTAGCCGCGAAGGATGTTGATGACCTTTTTAATGTTATAGTTGCGGCCGTCGGCACCACGGGCTTTCACCACGAGATAGTAGGCACCGTCGGGCACATCGTGTCCACCGCTGCGGCCGTCCCAACCACCGTCAAGGTCGCGCCACTCATAGAGTTTTTTGCCCCACCGGCTGAACACGGCGGCTTCAAACGAAACGATGCTCTTATAGCCCTCTTTGGCCTTGAAGATGTCGTTGATGCCGTCGCCATTGGGGGTGAAGGCGTTGGGGAACTCGAGTTGCGACTCGCTCACGTTGACGGTGAACGGGCTATCCATCACAAATTCGAGGGTGTCGGTGCCGTGGACAAACGAGATGTTCAGTTCGATGACAAACGCGCCGCTCTCGGTAAATTCATAGTCGATGTCTTCGTCGTAGCGTATGAGG
>JAHAWW010000096.1 GCA_018383375.1 Prevotellamassilia sp.
TCGAACCTCAAAAGGGACTGCTCGTGGGCCTGCACAGCGACCTCAACGACTCGGCCTTCACGGCCTTGCCCTTCGAGCGCGTGGCCCGCACCGACAGCCGCGGACATTTCTGCATCAAAGGCATCGCGCCCGGCACCTATCGCATCTATGCACTCAAAGACATCGACGGCGACTTCAAAATGTCGCGCGGCGAGATGATGGCGGCACTGCGTCAAGACATCACGCCCACATGCTTCCCCGACGTGAGACAAGACACGGCCTGGCACGACAGCATTCACTACGACAGCATCAGCATCGTGCACTTCACCCACTACAAGCCGGACGACCTCGTCTTACGCGCCTTCAGCCCCGTGCGGACAGACCGCCAATTTCTCAAATCACAGCGCGACGAGCCGGAATGGTTCAGGATGTATTTCACCGCAGCCTCGACAGAGCGGCCGAAAATCACCGGATTAAACTTCAACGCCGACGAACTGTTGCTCGAACAGGCCAATGCCACCAACGACACCATCACCTATTGGCTACGCACCATTGACCTGCCACAGGTGGACAGCCTGCGAATGACCTACACTTATGATGTCTATGACGACTCGCTCGCCTGCAACGTCTGGCAAACCGACACGCTCGAACTCGTGCCACGACACACAATGGCACGACGACTCAAACAACAGGCCGAAGACAACGAGAAATGGCAAAAGCAATTGGAAAAACGCCACAAACGCGGTGACTACTCACAAGAGAAACCGCCACAACAATTCTTGCGCCTCAACACGCTTAGCGGCAGTGGTATGCCCCTGCTCTACAACCCTACGGTGACCTTCGACGAACCCATCACGCGGCTCGACACAACAGCCATTCACCTGCGACTCAGGCAAGACTCCGTCATGGTCGATGCCCCCATGGCCCTCGTCATCAACCACCACCTGCCACAAGGCAGTCCGACAATGGGGTTCAAGATATTGGGCGAATGGCGCTATGGCCAGAAATATGAAATCACCATCGACTCGGCCGCCGTCACCGGCCTATACGGACTGGTCAACAACAAAGTGACCTTCGACCTCTCTTATGGCAAAGAAGACCAATTTGGCAGTCTCTTCGTCCACCTGCCCGGAGCCGACTCAACGGCAACGGTGCAATTGCTCTCGTCTGACACGAAAGTGGAGCGACAGGTCAGTTCCACCAAAGGGCGTGCAGATTTCTACTACATCAAGCCCGGCAAATATTATCTGCGTCTCTTCTACGACCACAACCGCAACGGCCGCTGGGACACCGGCGACTATGCCAAGCAACTGGAGCCTGAAGAGGTGTTTTATTTCCCCCACGAGATTGAAGTGAGGGCCAATTGGGACATCGAGCAGACTTGGCGCCCCGAAGAAATGCCTCTCTACAAACAAAAGCCGCAGGCCATCACCAAACAAAAGGCCGACAAAGAGAAGACTATCAAAAACCGCAACGCCGAACGACTGCGCAACAAATAATCCGCTACGCAGTCCCCCCGAAAAAGCCTATCAACATGAAAAAACTCCTCACCCTCATCGCCGCCTTCGTGCTCACAGCCACCGCTGCCTGGGCACAATGCTCTTCGCGCAACACTGCCTTCCAGAGCGGCGAAACCTTGATGTATGACCTTTATTTCAACTGGAAATTTGTCTGGGTCAAGGCCGGTACGGCTTATATGAACACCACACAGACCATTTATCAAGGCAAACCAGCCTTGAAGACTTACCTCATCACCCGTGGGTCGAAACAGGCCGACAAATATTTCGTCATGCGCGACACCCTCACGTCATACTGCGACCTCGACCTCGTGCCACGCTATTACATCAAAGCCGCACTCGAGGGAAAGACCTACCGCAAAGACCAAGTGTGGTATAAATATGAAGACGGGCAGTGTCACGTCAATATGCGCCATCAAAAAAACAACGAGAAGGCCATCTACAAGAACCAATCGTCGAAATACTGCATCTATGACATGATTAGCATGCTCCTTCGCGCACGCTCTTTCGACGCCACAGGCTACAAGGTGGGGCATCGCATCAAATTCATGATGGCCGACGGCCACAACTGCGATTGGCAGTATATCGTCTATAAAGGCAAGAAAAAATTCAAGATGGAGAAGTCCAACACGGCTTATCGCTGCCTCGTGTTTGCTTTTGTGGAGAAAGAAAAAGGCAAAGAGAAGGAAGTGGTACGGTTTTACGTGACCGACGACAAAAACCACATTCCGGTGCGCCTTGACCTCAATCTCAACTTCGGCACGGCCAAAGCCTTCCTTGTAGGTGCCCGCGGCCTGCGCAATCCCCAAACGGCCAAAATCCAATAAGCCGGCCACAACATTGCTCCAACCTCTCTCCGCACACAGTTTGATATGAAAATGCTCCTGCCACTGCTCCGCCTCATATCCCGCCTGCCTTTGGGCGTGCTCTATGTCTTGGCAGACCTGTGCTTTCCCCTGCTCTATTACGTGGCCCGCTATCGGCGCAAGGTGGTGACTGAAAATCTCAACAACGCCTTTCCCGAACTCACGCCCCGCGAGCGACGCAAAATACGTCGCCGCTTTTATCGCTGGTTTTGCGACTATGTGGTCGAGACGCTCAAACTGCTCTCCATGTCGCGCCAAGAGATGATGCGCCGCATGGTCATTGAGGGCGTGGACGAAATGGAGCGCTCGCTCGAAACGAAACCTTTTGTCTTCATCTTCCTCGGCCACTACTGCAACTGGGAGTGGGTGTCGTCCATCCCCCTATGGTACCAAAAAGAAGACTCACACGGCGCCCAACTCTACCGTCCGCTTAAAAACAAGGCTTTCGACGGCCTTTTCCTTGAAATGCGCTCGCGCTTCGGTTCTGAAAACATTTCAAAATATGAAGCCCTGCGCCACATCCTCCAGTTGCGCCGCGACGGCAAAAAGACCTGCATCGGCTTCATCTCAGACCAGACACCGGGCTGGAACAGCATACACGACTGGGTGGACTTCCTGCACCAAGACACGCCTGTGTTCACCGGCACGGAACGCATCGCCAAGAAGGTGGACGCTGCCATCTTTTTTGCCGATATCCGCCGCGTGCGACGGGGCTACTACCACCTCGTCTTGCGCCGTATGACCGACGAACCCAAAGACTTCCCCGACTA
>JAHAWW010000266.1 GCA_018383375.1 Prevotellamassilia sp.
GCTCACCACCTCAAACCGCATATTTGCCGTGCGTGCTCCCCGTGAGCACATGGGGCTTAAAAACAGCCGTCGGCGTCTGGCCCTGCTCTATCCCGGCCGCCACCGGCTGACCACCGAGAGCCACGACGGTCATTTCACCACCACACTCAGCCTACACCTCAAGCCATGATACACTGTGTTGCCATCGACGACGAACCCATAGCTCTGACAGTCATTGCCGCCCATTGCAAACGTCTGGGAGGCATTGATTTGAAATGCTTCACCTCTCCCGCCGAGGGCATGGCCTGCGTCAACCACACACTTCCCGACATTGTTTTTCTCGACATCGAGCTCTCTTCTGCCGACGGTGTGAAGCTGGCTGGGTCTATGCCCGCCGGCGTGTGTGTGGTGTTCACCACCGCCCATTCCCACTATGCCCTTGATGGGTTCGACGTCGACGCAGTCGATTTTTTACACAAGCCCATTTTCTATCCCCGTTTTTGCCGTGCTGTGAGCAAGGCTCGTGTGCTGATAGAGGCTCGTCGGCGTTGCGCATCTTTTGGCCCCACGATAACGTTCATGGTGGAATACAAGACGGTGGTGGTGTCTGTGTCAGACATCACCCACATTGAGGCCATGGACAACTACGTCAAGGTCTATAGAGCCTCCGGGCCCACGGTGGTGTCTCAAATCTCGATGAAGGCTTTGTCTGCCCTTCTTCCTCCCGATGATTTTGTGCGTGTTCACCGCTCTTTTATTGTTTCTTTGAGGGCGGTCGTGGGCTTCACCAGCCGTCGTGGCTATCTTTCCTCCTCTGGTGTGAGCATTCCTGTGGGGCGCACCTATTCACGCGCGGTGCTCAAGCGCTTGGGTCAAACTCTGGGCCCGCGCCTCGGTCAACATGCCTCACCCTCCCCCAGCTCTGGTGGAGCATCCCCCACAAGCGCCGGCGGGGCTGGGAGGCAAGAGGAGGGTTGAGCAGGGCTGGGAGGCAGCTCAGCTGGGCGTGCGCCACGTCAAGCCTCATTTTGTTGTTGTTACGCCGCCGTATGGCGCTCAAAAAATGGCATTTTTGAGCAGTGTCTCTTTCGGCGTGGCTGCTTCGCGCCTCGGTGTGTGTGTATGTGTGTGACGCTGCCGCCGTTTTTTGCGTTGAAACGAGCGGGTTTCTCTTTTTTTATAGTAATTTTGCCTTCGTGTCGATGCCGAGGCCGCTGGGGTGAGTCGCGTCTGCCTCCTCCCCAAAAAGCGGCAGGCTATGGGCTCAAGGCTCACGTATGCGCACACACTTCTCTCTCTTCCTCGAAAAAAGGGATTTCAAAAAAATCCCCAAAAAACCATCTCCCCCCTCACGCCGACATGTCAAAAGACCGCTGCTTCAAATATCTGGGCCATATCAACTCGCCTGCCGACCTGCGACAATGCAGTCTCGACGAGCTACCCCTCGTCTGCCAAGAACTCAGGCAAGACAT
>JAHAWW010000268.1 GCA_018383375.1 Prevotellamassilia sp.
GGTAGCATCCAAGCCAGTTCTTGAAGAGCACCATAGGGGCACACCCAATTGCAATAATAATGTCGACGGCCCAGAATGGGCATGGCGATGGCTACAAGTAGGACAATGACCAGCGGCAAGTAGAGCAACGGGTTGAGTCCGTGACTAATCCAGCCTCTGAGCAACGACACCGAAAGCGTCTGTCCGGCCCAGAAGCCTAAGACACCGACATTGAGCAACAAGACAGCTATGCGCACGGCCTTGCCACGTTTGTTTGACCAAGCCGCCATAGCGCTGAGCGACAGAGCCACAACGACCACCACCGTCAGTCCCCAGCGAATCGGATGCGTGTCTTGGTTGGCCGAGAATGTTTCAGAGCGTGCAGCCAGAGTGAGGCGCAGGGTCTCTTTGATGCCGTTGCTCGACATTGTGGCACCGCTCATAGCGTCGAGTTTGGAGGGATGAATTTGGTTGAAGGTCTTGCCTACCACCTGCTGAAACAGATGCTCTTCGGCTTCGGCATAATAGTCTGGCGTCTCTGCATTTTCGGCGGAGGTCAGTGCCTTGAGTGTATCGGCGGCGAAGAGCAGATAGAGCGGAGTGGCACCGGCAAATCCAGTCACCTTTGCGGCATAGGGCTGCGTGGCCACGAGCAGTCCGATTTTGTCGCCGTCGGCCGATTTTACCAGCCACGAGGCCGAGTCGTTGGGTTGCAGACTGACGTCTTCAGGCAGTCCCAAGCGGCTGATGGTCTCTTTGTCGGGCAGGAGGGAGCGGTCGGTGAGGTGAGCGGATTGAGGTCCTGTGCCGATTTCCATGCCGAGCAGTTGTCCCGTCCATACGACGGTGCCTGCCAGCAGCAGGAAAACGATGAGCAGGGATATGGCGTGTTCGAGCAGATTGATGAGTTTGTTCGTTGGGAGCATAGAGCGGTTGTGCGGATGAGATGTGGGAGGAGGAGAGTCTGGTTAGGCCTCACGCAGGAAGTCGAAAGCCTCATAGACGTCTTTTTGTGTGGCGTGGCAGTCGAGGGCTATGTTGCCCACACCGTTGAGCAGGGTGAAGTTGATTACGCCCGCTTGGTTTTTCTTGTCGTGGCGCATCAATTCGTACAGGTGGTCGTAGGTTTTGCAATCGAAGGCAAATGTGCCGTAATAGTCGCGGATAAATCTGACGCATTGGCGCATGATGTTTTCTGGGAATTGGCGCAACGCGCAACTCAGATAGAGTTCGCACACCAGTCCCCAGGCCACGGCATACCCGTGCAACACGGCCCTGTCTTGTTCAAGAGCCAGACTCTCGAGGGCGTGGCCGAAGGTGTGTCCGAGGTTGAGCGCTTTGCGCAGACCGTGTTCGTGTGGGTCGGCTTTGACAATTTCTTCTTTCACCTTGATGCTTTCGGCCACCATTGTTTGCAGTCGCGGCAGGTCGGGGTTGTTCAAGTCGAAGTCGAGATGTCGGCCGAGCAGGTCTTGGCCGCTGAGCAGGGCGTGCTTGAGCATTTCGGCGTAGCCAGAGCGAATGTTTTCGCTGTCGAGCGTATGGAGAAATTGCGTATTGATAATTACGGCTTCGCTCTCGTTGAACGCGCCGATTTCGTTTTTCAGTCCGTCGAAGTTAATGCCGGTTTTGCCGCCCACGGCAGCGTCGACCATGGCCAATAGGGTGGTGGGGATGTTGATGAAACGAATGCCGCGCTTGAAGGTGGAAGCGGCAAATCCGCCCAAGTCGGTCACCATACCGCCGCCGAGGCAAATCATCATGCTGTGGCGCGAACCGCCTTGGCGGCCAAGTTGTTGCCACACGGCTGCCAGTGTGTCGAGCGTTTTATGGGTATCGGTGGCACCGATGACGATGTGGGTGGCATCCTCAAGCGCCTTGCACCCCTTGAGCAAGGGCAAACATTTCTCGTGAGTAGTGGTGTCGGTGAGCACAAAGAGTTTGTCGGCCTTTGCTTCACAGAGCGCAGTGACCTCGCCGCTGAGTGCGGTCGACAAGATGATTTGTTGAGCCATGGTGTTTAGTCTTTTTCGTAGTTGATGATGGCCTGACGATAGGCATCGGGGATGTCGGCCGAGGTTTGTGTTTTAAGCGAGAAGCAAACCATCACCGTGGCGCACTGACACACCACGTTGCCGGTCTTCTCATTGATGGCGCGCTGTTCGAGCGTAAAACTTTTCTGTCCCAAATGTGAGATGCGGGTTTCCACCACTATGGGGTCTCCATAGAAGATGGGTGTAAAGAAGTCGGCGTTAATGTTGGCCACCACCGGCACGACGTCGGCGTTGCGATAGTTCACTTTGAGCACCTTCACGAGGTAGTCTTCTTTGCCCAAATCATAAAAGGCGAAATAAGCGTTGTTGTTGACGTGGCCGTAACGGTCTACGTCGTTGAAGCGTAACTGTATGGGCAGACGGTGGCGGAAATGTTTCGGTTCGTCGGCCACGTTGGGTTTGGGTTTGCCGTGGGTTTCCATGTTGTTGGAGGTGGAAAGATGAAAGATGCGGTTAAACTTATTGACCCGACAAAAGTGTCCACGTGTCGGTGGGCATTTTGTCGGGTCGGATAAATGGGTTGTTGCCGATGTTGATTGGCTCAGGCCATATTATTTGTTCATCGACATTGTGCCGGAGCCTACCATCTGACCATCGACAAAGATGTAGGCCGAGTAGTTGCCGGCACTGAGGTATTCAGAGACGGCCACGTAGACGGTGACATGTTGCTCCTCGCCCGTGTATTCAATGGTGCGGGCGGCAGAATAGTCGATGTTTTTGTTTTCGTAGTGGAAAGTTCCGCTGCGTCCCACCACGTCGTTTGTCGGTTTGAGCAGGCGGACGTAGACCGTGCGGTTGCCGGTCTTGGCCGTGACGTTGCGGGTGATGGTGAAGTTGATGGCAAATTTGGCCACGTCTTTGCTGCGTTTGGCAGCTTTGCCGTTGTTTTTGAGTGCACTGATGCTGATGCCGGTGGCGTTGAGTTGTGAAGCCACGGCCACTTGGTCAGAGAGTTGGCTGTTGCGCTCGTTCACCTGACGGTTTTCTTGTCGGGTGCGCTCAGCTTCGGCACGTGCCTCGTCGCGTTCGGTGGTGAGCGTGGCGTTGATTTGCTGGAGCGAGTCTACTTGGCGCACGTAGTCTCTCAAGACGGCACGCACGGTCTCCAATTCTTTTTTGAGTCGGAGGATTTCTGCGGCGCTTGTGGTCTTGAGGTTTTTCAACTCTTTGAGCAATTGTTCGGCTCGGCGTTGTTCGGCGTCGAGGCGGGCCACAAGTGAGTCGTCCTTGATGTCTTTTTTCATTTCGCCATATTGGGCTGCAAAGTCGGCATATTGGTTTTCCATTTCTTTGCGGTCCATCTCGGCCAACTGGCGAAGCTCTTCAAGTTCCTTGTCTTTGTCGCTTTCGCTCGACGAGCCACACCCGGCCAGTCCGGCAGCGGCCGTGAGGCTGATGAAGGCAATGATAAATCGGAGAGTCAGTTTTTTCATTGTCGTAAGGTGTGATGCGGTTTAGTCCATGACGGTAATCCAGCCGTGCACGTCGGGTTCGATGCCATACTGGATGTTGCGAAGTTTGTGATAGAGTTTCTCAGAGATTGGTCCGGGTTTGCCGTCTTTGGCAATGACATAGCTCTTGTGGTTTTCCATATCGTCGATGCGGCCGATGGGACTGATGACGGCTGCTGTTCCGCAGGCGCCGGCTTCTTCAAATGTGGCAAGCTCCTCTTCGGGGATTTGGCGGCATTCCACGGTCATGCCCAAGTCTTTGGCCAGTTGCTGAAGGCTCTTGTTGGTGATGGAGGGCAGGATAGACGTCGATTTCGGCGTGATGTATTTGCCATCTTTGATGCCGAAGAAGTTGGCTGCGCCACACTCATCAATGTATTTCTTCTCTTTGGCGTCGAGATAAAACTCGCAAGAGTAGCCGGCATCGTGGGCCATCTTGTTGGCGCGCAGACTGGCGGCGTAGTTTCCGCCCACCTTATATATGCCTGTGCCGAGCGGCGCTGCGCGGTCAAATTCACGGATGATGACGTAATTGGTCGTTGCGAAACCGCCTTTGAAGTAGGGGCCTACGGGAGTGACGAAGATGAGGAAAAGATATTCGTCGGCGGGGTGAACACCCACTTGGGCACCGGTGCCAATGAGCAAAGGGCGCAGATAGAGGGCAGCACCGCTCTCGTAGGGCGGAATGAAACGCTCGTTGAGTTTCACCACTTTCTTGGCCATCTCAATGAACAGTTCGGTGGGTATCTCGGGCATCAAAATGCCGCGGCAAGTGCTCTGCAGGCGCTCGGCATTGTCTTTGAGGCGGAAAATACGGATTTTGCCGTCGGGGCATCTGAAGGCTTTCTGACCCTCAAAGGCTTCCTGGCCATAGTGAAGGCAGGTGGCGGCCATATGAATATTGATGGTGTCTGACGAACAGACTTCGATTTCTCCCCATTTACCGTTGCGATAGGTGCAACGCACGTTGTAGTCGGTGGGCATATAGCCAAATGAAAGGTTGGCCCAGTCAATGTTGTTTTCCATTATCTGAATGTTTTGTTGTTTAGCTTGAAAGGTGACAGCAATGCTTTCGAATTGCTTATAATCTCTGCAAATTTACGCATAATCATTGGAAATCTCAGTCAAAAAGTGATAAATATGCGTTTGCCCGCTTTTGTGCAGACGTTTTGTGGCGGCCGAGGTGTGCCCTGCCGAGCTGGGCTTTGTTCAAATGGGAGGGTTGACGTGACGGCTCAAGTCGTTTTTTTCTCAAATTATTTTTCTGAGACTTCCGAAGGCTGAAAAAAATGTCGGCAATAGGGCTTGAAAAGGTAAATAATCACCCCGAAACGATTTGTCATTGACCCAAAAGTTCCTGTCAGTAACCCGGTTTTTGCTGTCCTTATGCCGATTTTTCTTGTTCTTATGCCCATAACACTCTGAAAATGAAAAAAGAGAAACCGAAGGGGTTCCTCTTCTTCTCTCTTGCCTCAAAGATAAGGCTGTTTGTTTAAAAAGAAAAAGACAAAACCGCCACGCTATCAGAGACCTCAGCCCATAGGCCTCGAGACGCAAAAATCCCGAGCCGAACGACGACCCGGGATTTTCTTATGGCGGCTGTCACGCCGAAGCGTGCGGTCAGGCCTGAGCGTAATCGGCCACGTCGGCCGGCGTCAGGGAGGTGATGAAGCTGTAGTGCTTAGCCACGTCGGCTTCGGCATGGCGGGCATAGACTTTCACACTCTTGCCAAAGAGTTCGGCGTTGGCCGTGGCGTTGTGGAGCAAGAGGTGAAGCATAATGATGTCGGCAGCCATTTCGACGAGGTGGCGCGCACAGAGATCGTGGTAGTTTTGGTCGGCAGCCTCTTTGACGCGTGCCACAGCCTCCTCAAACTTGTTGGCCATCTCTACGGCCTTGTCGCTGATGGCGGCATAGTCGGCGCTGACTTCAGCACCTTCAAATTCGCGCATCTGAGCCAGATAAGCGCCGTTGGTGACGTAGCGGATGGCGGCTACGACCTGAAGCTGCGTGGTGCCTTCATAGATAGAGGTGATGCGGGCGTCGCGATAGTAGCGCTGGATGGGGTAGTCCATCATAAAGCCCGAACCGCCGTGTATCTGAATGGCATCGTAAGTGTTTTGGTTGCAATATTCAGAGTTCATACCCTTGGCCAGCGGTGTGAGCGAGTCGGCCAGTTTGGCATAGAGTTTCTGCTCTTTGCGCTCCTCGGGGGTGAGTTTGCGTTCGCGTGCGATGTCGTCGAGGGCTTTGTAGATGTCGACGTAGCGGGCGCACTGATAGAGCAGGGCGCGGCCTGCATCGAGTTTGGCCTTCATCGTGGCGAGCATATCCTGTACGGCGGGGAACTCAATGATAGCTTTGCCAAACTGTTCGCGGTCGCGGGCATAAGCCAGACCTTCGTTGTAGGCAGCTTGTGAGATGCCCACGCTCTGAGCGGCAATGCCCAAACGCGCACCATTCATCAAGGCCATCACATATTTAATCAGACCCAGTTTGCGCTCACCAACCAGTTCGGCTTTGGCGTTTTTGTAGACCAGTTCGCAGGTGGGCGAACCGTGTATGCCCAACTTGTTTTCGATGCGGCGCACGTTGACTCCGCCGTCGCGCTTGTCATAAATAAACATAGAGAGGCCGCGTCCGTCGGTGGTGCCTTCTTCAGAGCGTGCCAAAACGAGATGGAGCTCGGCGTCGCCATTGGTGATGAAGCGTTTCACGCCGTTGAGTCGCCAGCAATTTTCGGCTTCGTCGAACGTGGCTTTGAGCATTACGCTCTGCAGGTCGCTGCCTGCGTCGGGCTCGGTGAGGTCCATCGACATGGTTTCGCCCTCGCAGATGCGTGGGATGAAGCGGCTGTGTTGGTCTTCGTCGCCAAACTCATAAAGCGTCTCAATACAGTCTTGAAGACTCCAGATGTTGCCAAAACCGGCATCGCTTGCAGCCACCAGCTCGGCACACATCGTGTAGGGCGTGATGGGGAAATTGAGACCGCCATAGCGGCGCGGCATGGTCATTCCATTGAGGCCGGCCTTAACCATCGCGTCGAGGTTACGGGCTGTGCCTGATGCATAATTCACGCGGTCGCCCACATGGTGGGGTCCCTCGAGGTCCACACCTTCGGCGTTGTCGGCAATGGTATTGCCGGCCAGTTCGCCGGTGATGTCGAGCACGCGGTCAAAGTTGTCCATGGCATCGTCAAAGTCGAGCGGTGCGTAGTCGTAAGCGTCTTTGTCGCGGAAGTCGCGCTCTTTGAGTTCCACGATGCGCTTCATGAGCGGATGGTTAAGTTCAAACCTCAGCTCGGGGTGGTCTGTATAATTGTTGGCCATTGTCGTTTATTTGCTGTTTTCTTTGTAATACTTAATCATCTTGGGCACGACTTCTTCGACCGAACCGGTGATGACGTAGTCGGCAATTTGGTTGATGGGGGCTTCGGGGTCGGTGTTGATAGAGATGACGATGCCGCTCTCTTTCATACCGGCCACGTGCTGGATGGCACCACTGATGCCGCAGGCTATGTAAACCTTAGGACGCACGGTGACGCCGGTCTGACCAATTTGTCGGTCGTGTTCGCAGAAACCGGCATCGACGGCGGCACGACTGGCACCCACCTCGCCGTGCAGTTCGTCGGCCAACTTGACAAGCAGGTCGAAACCCTCTTTTGAACCAACGCCATAGCCGCCGGCCACCACGATGGGAGAGCCTTTAAGGTTATTGCTGGCCTTTTCGACGTGGCGCTCAATGACTTTAACCACATAGTCGGTCTCGGGCACATATTTAGCAACGTCTTCGTAGATGATTTCTCCATTATAATATTCGGCCACTTTTTCAGCCTTCATCACGCCCGAGCGCACGGTGGCCATTTGAGGCCGGTTGTCGGGGTTGACGATGGTGGCCACGATGTTGCCGCCGAAGGCCGGACGGATTTGATAGAGCAGTCCTTCGTAGTGTTTGCCGGTCTTCTTGTCGTCGTAGTCACCAATCTCAAGGGCTGTGCAGTCGGCCGTGAGACCGCTGGTAAGCGACGAAGACACGCGCGGACCGAGGTCTCGACCAATGACAGTGGCGCCCATCAGACAAATTTGCGGTTGCTCTTGTTTGAACAGGTTGACTAAGATGCTGGTGTGTGGTTTGGAGGTGTAGGGATAGAGCCCTTCGGCATCAAACACGTGGAGTTTGTCCACGCCGTGGGCCAAAATGTCTTTTTCCACTTTTCCCGTAATGCCGCTACCGGCAGCAATGGCTTCAAGCTGTACGCCGAGCTGGTTGGCGAGTTTGCGGCCTTTGGTGAGGAGTTCGTAAGACACCTCTTCGACGGTTGTGCCGTCTATTTCGCAATATACAAATACGTTGTTCATTTCTTGAAAGTTGATTGCGTCGTTTTGTGTTAGTCCGTAAGTGAGTGACTCATCCGATGGTATGGCTTTCGAGGAGTTCTTTGATGAGGCCTTCCACGTCGGCGTCGGCGCCTGTGAGGCGCTTGCTCTCTTTGGCCTTGAAAACAATGTTTTGCACGGCCTTCACTTTGGTGGGCGAGCCGGCCAGACCGCATTGGTTGAGGTCGCCGTCGACGTCGGCCACGCTCCATTGCGCCACGGTGAGGTAGGGCTTACGCTCATACTCTTCGGCGTAAGGCAGACTGCCGTCGGCAGGCCGCTCCATAGGGGCAGAGGCACGTTTGTATTTCATCACGAGTTTAGCGTTGCGCGGGCGGCAAGGTGCAGCGTTGCCATTGACCGTAATCAAAAGGGGCAGGGGTGCAGTGACGCGTTCGATGCCACCGTCGATGGTGCGCGTCAGTGTGGCAATGCCGTCTTTCACATTGTCTACGCTCGTCACGTAAGTCACCTGGTTGATGTCGAGCTTTTGAGCCACTTGCGGACCCACTTGAGCCGTGTCGCCGTCGATAGCTTGGCGACCGCCAATGACGATGTCGGGCAGTCCAATCTTGCGGATGGCCATAGACAGGGCGTAGCTGGTGGCCAACGTATCGGCGCCGGCAAAGGCGCGGTCGGTGAGCAACACGCCACCATCGGCGCCGCGGTAGAGTCCTTCGCGGATGACGTCGGTGGCGCGGGGAGGTCCCATCGTCAGAATAGTCACGGTAGACCCCGGGTGCTCGTCTTTGAGGCGCAGGGCCTGTTCGAGCGCGTTGAGGTCTTCGGGATTGAAAATGGCGGGCAAGGCGGCGCGGTTGACGGTCCCTTCGGGTGTCATGGCGTCTTTACCCACGTTGCGCGTGTCGGGTACCTGCTTGGCAAGTACAACTATCTTCAGACTCATTTGTAATAATAATTATTAGGTGTATAGTATTAGTGTAGAGAGAAAAAGAAGTGCAGAGGGTAAGTTTCTCTTCTCGGCGAAGTTAGTGCAACTCGGCGAGAAAGCCAAAATAATTGCCGTTTTTTTCAGTCGTAAGGGTTTCTTGGAGATGTTCTTGGCGATGTTTTTGGGGGGATGTAAGACTTCTTACGTGGGGCTTTTTCGCGTGGTGCGGATAAAACAAAAGACGACAGGCAACAGAGTCGGTCGTCTTGATGTATATGCGTGGTTAATTCTTAGTGGTTGCGGATGTAGTCGGCAATCCACGCGCCCACCTCTTTTGTGCCGTATTTGGCGCCGCCTTCGACTTGGATTTCGGGGGTGCGGACGTTTTGTGCCAGACTGGCGTCGACGGCTTGGCGGATGAGAGCGCCTTCGGCCGTCAATCCGAAGTATTCAAACAGCATGG
>JAHAWW010000272.1 GCA_018383375.1 Prevotellamassilia sp.
ACTCAAATTCTTCAGTGCGACCCTTCTCAGAAGCCAAGTCGCGGGCCATTTCCTTAAGCAATACCGCACGCGGGTCGGAGAGCGTATAGACAGCGTGGCCTATGCCATAAATGAGACCCGTGCCGTCGTAAACCTCGCGCTTGAGAATACGTTTGAGATAAGTGGCAATTTCTTTTTCGTCCGTCCAGTCCTAGAGCGCGCCTTTGATGTGTTCAATCATCTCGTTCACCTTGATGTTGGCGCGGGCGTGCTTGGGACCTTTGAGCGAGCCAATGCCTGCGGCAATAGACGAGTAAGTGTCGGTGCCCGTCGACGAGGTGACGCGCACGGTGAACGTTGAGTTGTTACCGCCGCCGTGCTCAGCGTGGAGCATCAACAGGAGGTCGAGCGTACGGGCCTCAAGCTGGGTGTAGCGCGGGCCCTTGAGCATATATAGGAAGTTTTCGGCTATGCTAAGTTCTTTCTGCGGATGGCGTATGTGAAGCGAGCGTCCAAGCGTTTTGTGACGCATCATATTATAGGCATACGCAATAATCGTAGGGAACTTCGACACCAACTCTATGCTTTGACGCATCAAGTTGTCGCGTGAGATGTCGTCGGGCGTATCGTCGTAAGTGTAGAGTTCAAGCACGCTTCGCGCCAAAATATTCATGATGTTGCTACCCTCCAGCTCAATGATGTTGAGCGTGGTTTTGGGCATGAGCGGCATATTGTCAAAAATGAGTTCCTTAAAGCCCGCCAATTCTTCGGCGTCGGGAAGCTTGCCCGAAAGCAGGAGAAAGGCTGTTTCCTCAAAGCCAAAGCGCTTTTCGGCCATAATGGCGTGGGCCAGGTCGGCAATCTCGTAGCCGCGGAAATAGAGTCGGCCCTCAATGGGTTGCAGACCGTCAGCCGTGCGCTCATAGCCCACAACGTTGCCAATATTGGTCAGACCCACGAGCACGCCGGTGCCGTTTTCATTGCGCAAGCCACGTTTCACGTCGAGCTTTTTGAAGAGTTCGGCATCTATCTTGATGCAACCCTTCATATCGTCCGAGAGCTTGTAGATGAGGTATTCTTTTTTTGTTGTCATAGTCTGTTTTTTGTGGAAGGTCATTGGATGCGTGCGGCAATCTCTTCGGCAAAAGCTTTCGTACCCAAGCTGATGCCGTCCGGCATCAAGCGGGCCAAATCGGCAGTGGCGCGTCCCTCTGAGAAGCTTGCCTCAAGGGCTTGGGTAATGAGTGTGGCGGCTTCGTGCCATCCCATATATTGTAGCATCATCACGGCCGAGAGAATGATAGAGCAGGGATTGACGATGTCTTTTCCTGCAATGTCAGGGGCAGTGCCGTGTGTGGCTTCAAAGAGCGCATTGCCTGTGGCGTAGTTGATGTTGGCTCCGGGGGCTATACCGATACCGCCCACCTGTGCCGCCAGCATGTCTGAGATATAGTCGCCGTTGAGGTTGAGTGTGGCAATGACGCTGTAGTCTGCCGGACGGATAAGAGCGTTTTGCAAAAAAGCGTCGGCGATACAGTCTTTAACCGTGAGGCGGCCGCTTTCGATTTCGTCCTTAAACTCCCTTTGGGCCAGTTCGTAGCCCCACGACTTGAAGCCGCCTTCTGTAAACTTCATGATGTTGCCTTTGTGAACCAGCGTTACTGAGGGGAGGCCATTGTCAAGCGCATAGCGGATGGCCGAACGGATGAGGCGCTCACTGCCTTCTTTTGAAACAGGTTTGACGCCAAACGAAGAGGTTTCGGGGAAGCGCACCTTCGTCACGCCCATAGTGTCGTGAAGGAACTGATAGAATTGTGCGGCTTCGGGCGTACCGGCCTGCCACTCAATGCCGGCATAGATGTCTTCGGTGTTTTCTCTGAAGATGACCATGTCTACGGCTTCGGGATGCTTAACCGGAGAGCAGACGCCCTTGAACCAACGCACGGGGCGCAGACACACGTAGAGGTCGAGGCCTTGACGCAGGGCGACGTTGAGCGAACGGATGCCGCCGCCCACAGGTGTGGTCAACGGGCCTTTGATGCCGACGTGATAGGTGCGGAAAGCCTCCATGGTCTCTTCGGGAAGGCTTTTGCCGGTTTGTTCAAAGGCCTTGCCGCCGGCCAAAACCTCCATCCAATCGATTTGTCGCTTGCCGCCGTAGGCCACGCTAACGGCACGGTCTACGACCTGCTGCATGGCGGGGGTGATTTCGGCGCCAACGCCGTCGCCTGTTACGACGGGAATGGTGGGGCAGTCGGGGACGATGAGGCTGCCGTCTTGACGAATGGTTATCTTGCTCATGGGGATGTGTGTGCTTAGGTTGAATGTGTTGTGGAAGGATGTGAAAGCCGTTAAGGCTGTTTTATTGGGCTTGGGCTGCCAGACAGCCTAAGGCCGAACCGGCGCGGAACCACGCAATTTGCTGTGTATTGTAGGTGTGAAGGGCTTGAATGGTTTCGCTTGTGCCGTCGGCGTGAGCTATCACCACCTCGATGGGTTCACCGGGCTTGATGTGGCTGCATTTCACCGTCAGGCGGTCGCTTTCGAGTATCTTGTCGTAGTCGGCGGGCCGGGCAAAAGTGAGGGCCAATACGCCTTGTTTTTTAAGATTGGTTTCATGAATGCGTGCAAAGCTTTTGGCCAAAATCACCTTCACGCCTAAGAAGCGCGGTTCCATAGCAGCGTGCTCACGGCTTGAGCCTTCGCCATAGTTGTCTTCGGCCACCACGATTGTGCCACCGCCTGCCTGTTTCACGGCCTTGGCCACGGCCCATACGGCATCTTTTTCGCCGGTCAGCGGATTGGTCACTGCACCCGTCTGGCCGGTGAAAGCGTTGACGGCACCGAGGAGCAGGTTTTGTGAAATGTTTTCCAGGTGACCGCGGAAGCGCAACCACGGGCCGGCCATAGAGATGTGGTCGGTGGTGCACTTGCCCTGTGTTTTGATGAGCAGGTAGAGGCTTTCAAAATCCTTGCCGTCCCAGGGTTTGAAGGGTTCGAGGCGTTGCAGTCGCTCGCTGTCGGGACGGATGATGGGTTCGGGTGCGTCGGCTTTTGGGGCTTCGTATCCCTCGGTTGCGGGGCGTGCAAATCCGGCTTCGGGCAGGTCGGCGTCGGTCGGCGGAGTGAGTGCCTTCATGTCGGCCAGCAGAGCCGGATGTTGGCTCAGCGAAGCGGTGAAGGCATATCCTGCGGCCGTCTCAGGCGAGGTGATGAAGGCGTGCGTATTGGGGTTGCCGTCGGCCCGTTTTGCAAAGTTTCGGTTGAAGGTCGTGATGATGCTGTTGCGGCGTGTTGGGTCGTCGGTCTTGCGTTTCCATTGTCCGATGCAGGGGCCGCAGGCATTGGCCATTATCACAGCGCCGGCCTGTTTGAAGATGTCGATGAGTCCGTCACGTTCGGCGGTGGCCAAAATCAGTTCAGAGCCGGGGTTGATGATGAGTTCGGTTTTCACTTCAAGCCCTGCTTTCAAACCGGCTTCAATCACGGCAGCTGCGCGGCGCAGGTCTTGATATGATGAGTTGGTGCACGAACCGATGAGCACTACGTCTATTTTGTCGGGATAGCCCGATGCGTTCACCTTTTGTGCCATATCGGCCACGGTGCAAGCCGCGTCGGGTGTGAAAGGGCCGTTTACGAAAGGTGTCAGCCGGCTCAAATCGATTTCGATGACTTGGTCAAAATAGGTTTCGGGTGCAGCTTCGACTTCGGGGTCGGCCTTCAGTTCGGCGGCACAGGCGTCTGCCATGTCCACCACGTCTTGCCGTCCGGTGGCGGTGAGGTAGCGGGCTGTTTTCTCGTCGTATGGGAAGATGGAAGTTGTGGCTCCCACTTCGGCCCCCATGTTGCAGATGGTGGCCCTTCCGGTGCATGAGAGCGAAGCTACGCCCTCGCCGAAATATTCAATGACGGCGTTGGTGCCCCCCTTGGTGGTGAGCAGGCCGGCAAGTTTCAGAATGACGTCTTTAGGCGATGCCCAACCGCTGAGGCGGCCGGTGAGTTTCACGCCGATGAGGCGTGGCACTTTCAACTCCCAGGGCATGCCCACCATCACATCGACAGCGTCGGCGCCACCTACGCCCACGGCCACCATACCCGCACCGCCGGCGTTAGGGGTGTGCGAGTCGGTACCCACCATCATACCGCCGGGGAAGGCGTAGTTTTCCAAAACAATTTGGTGGATAATGCCGGCACCGGGTCGCCAAAAGCCTATGCCATAGCGTGCGGCGGTCGATTTGAGGAAGTCGTAGACTTCGGCGTTGGTCTGATTGGCGTTGGCGAGGTCGCTCTTGGCCCCGTCGGTGGCGCAAATCAAGTGGTCGCAATGCACCGTGGCCGGCACGGCCGACTCTGTGCGTCCGGCGTTCATAAACTGCAGCAGGGCCATCTGAGCCGTGGCGTCTTGCATGGCCACGCGGTCGGGGTGGAAACCGGCATAGTCTTCACCGCGCTTGAGCGGCGTGGCTGGTAGCGGTGAGGCCAAGTGGGCAAACAACACCTTCTCGGCGTAAGTCAATGGTCGCGCCATGTGGGCACGTACTTGGGAGACCTTCTCGGCATAGGCCGCATAAAAACGGCTCAGCATTTCCTTGTCACGAGTCATAATATGTATATTTATGCTATATTTCGGTTGATTTATACAGAAATCCGGTTTGATTTTGTGCTGCTAACAGTAAATCTGCGACAAAGTTACAAAAATGCTGCATATAATGCATCTCTTTATTCATTATATTATCAAAAAACCACCAAAATGGTTCTTTTGTTATTCTGAATAATATGCAAAAACGACGCCGTTTGTTTTGTCTTTTGTGTAGTGGCTTTTAATGGGTATATTTGTGGGAGAAGGAAGAAAGAGAGGCTTTTTAGGTCTCTCTTTCTTGTTTTCAGGCGTTTACGGCGATAAGGACAGGATTTGTTGCGATACTGACAGTTTTTCCCGGCCTTATTCCCGTGCGTTTTTTCATTGGG
>JAHAWW010000279.1 GCA_018383375.1 Prevotellamassilia sp.
CTGTTGGGCAATCTCGAAGAAGGCAAAGACCTGCTCGTAAACGAGAGCGACCCCGATATCAAGGAAATGGCACGCGAGCAGGTGGCCGAATGCGAAGAGCGCATACCTGCCCTCGAAGACAAAATTAAACTGATGCTCGTGCCAAAAGACCCCGAGGATTCCAAAAACGCCATCCTTGAAATACGCGGAGGAACGGGCGGCGACGAAGCAGCCCTCTTTGCCGGCGATTTGTTCCGAATGTACGCAAAATATTGTGAGACAAAAGGTTGGAAACTTGAAGTGTCGAGTTCGAGCGAAGGAGCCGTGGGTGGATTTAAGGAAATAATCTGTTCCGTGACGGGAGCCGATGTTTATGGCACACTGAAATATGAGAGCGGTGTTCATCGCGTGCAACGTGTGCCGGCTACTGAAACTCAGGGCAGGGTTCACACCAGTGCCGCAACAGTGGCCGTTTTGCCCGAAGCCGAAGCCTTTGACGTGGTCATCAACGAAGGCGAAATAAAGTGGGACACTTTCCGTTCGTCGGGTGCCGGCGGACAAAACGTGAACAAAGTAGAGTCGGGTGTGCGCCTCAGATATAATTGGAAAAACCCCGTTACGGGCGAAACGCAGGAAATACTCATAGAGTGTACCGAAACACGCGACCAGCCCAAAAACAAAGAACGCGCCTTGGCCCGTTTGCGCACTTTCATCTACGACAACGAGCGTCGCAAATACGACAGCGACATCGCCAACCGTCGCAAGTCGCTCGTCTCTACCGGCGACCGCTCGGCAAAGATACGCACCTACAACTATCCCCAAGGCAGAATAACCGACCACCGCATAAACTATACTATCTACAATCTCAACGCATTCATGGACGGTGACATACAAGACTGCATTGACCACCTCATCGTGGCAGAAAATGCAGAACGCCTCAAGGAAAGCAGCCTCTGACAAACCAGTCATTTTTCTTCATCATGAATAAACAACAACTCATCGACAACATTTGGCGCAATAAATCTTTTCTCGGGGGGGGGGTCCACACCGACCTAAATAAAATACCACAAAATATTTTAAAAGACGACGACCCCATCTTTGCCTTCAACAAAGCCATAATAGATGCCACAGCCCCATATTGTGTGGCCTATAAGCCAAACCTCGCCTTCTATGAATGTTTCGGCCTCAAAGGTTGGCAGGCTTTTGAAAAAACCGTGAAATATATAAAAAGCCAATATCCGGATCAATTCATCATTGCCGACGCAAAACGAGGCGACATAGGCAACACCAGCGCAATGTATGCCCGTTCCTTCTTTGAGGAAATGAACATCGACTCGCTCACCGTGGCACCCTATATGGGCGAAGACAGCGTCACCCCCTTTCTGCAATACGAGGGGAAATGGGTAATCCTGCTCGCACTGACCAGCAACAAGGGGTCTCACGATTTCCAACTCACCAAAGACACCGAGGGCGAACGACTCTTTGAAAAAGTGTTGCGCACCTCCCAACAATGGGCCGGCGACGATCGCATGATGTATGTGGTTGGAGCCACTCAGGGACGTTTGTTTGAAGACATACGCAAAATTGTGCCCAACCACTTCTTGCTCGTGCCGGGCGTGGGTGCACAGGGCGGTTCGGTTGAAGAAGTATGTAAATTTGGCATGACATAAGACTGTGGCCTGATAGTGAACTCGTCGCGTGGCATCATCTATGCCGACACCACCGAAAACTTCGCCGCTGTGGCCGCTGCCAAGTCACAAGAGTTGCAACAGCGAATGGCCTCACTCCTGCCATAGCAACCAAGCCACCTCTCTGCTTACTACCCGGGCAAAACATAGC
>JAHAWW010000280.1 GCA_018383375.1 Prevotellamassilia sp.
TCTATGTACCAGTCGAGGTCGTAGAAGGTGCGTCCCAGGGCCTTGCCCAGTGCTTTGCCGATGGTGGTCTTGCCGGCACACATATAGCCGATGAGGGTGATGCATTTCATGGCGTGCGGTTTATGAGGCGGCTTGGCGTTTGCGTCCGCGTGTGGGCTTTTCGGGCGTCTGTTTGATAATGTTATGGCACTCTTCGAGTGTCAGTTCGGCGGCGCGGGCGGCCATCGCTTTGGGTATCTTGTAGTTGGTGCCTTTATAGGCTATATAAGGACCGAAACGGCCACTTCTCACTTCCAGTTCCGGCTCCTCGTCAAAGCGTTTGAGGTGGCTCTTTTCTTCTGCCTCACGTTTTTGCTTGATAAGGGCGATGGCTTGGTCCAGGTCTACGCTCATGGGGTCTTCGCCCTTGGGCAGCGAGACAAATTTCTTGTTGTGGGCCACATAGGGACCGAAGCGGCCGGTGTTGACCACCACGTCGTGTCCCTCAAACGTGCCGACGGTGCGGGGGAGTTTGAAGAGTTCGAGGGCTTCTTCGAGCGTGATGGCGCCAATGCTCATTTCGGGTGGCAGGGTGGCAAAGCGCGGTTTCTCGTCTTCGCCGGCCTGGCCTATTTGTACCATAGGTCCGAAACGGCCAATTTTCACCGAGACGGCCTTGCCGCTCACGGGGTCGGTGCCCAGTGCGCGCTCGCCCACCTTGTGATCGGTCTTTTCGGCCAAGGTCTTTTCCACCTGCGGCTCAAAGCCGTCGTAGAAATGCTTGATGAGCGAGGTCCACTCTTTTTTGCCGTCGGCCACAGCGTCGAAATCTTTCTCCACGTTGGCCGTGAAGTTGTAGTCCATGATTTCGGGGAAATTGGCAAGCAAGAAGTCGTTCACCACCGTACCGATGTCGGTCGGGAGCAGTTTGCCCTTCTCCGTCGGTGTCTTTTCCTCGATTTGTTCGTGCGTGATATGATGGCCGCTGAGCGTCATCACGTGGCAGTGGCGTGTCTCGCCGGCTTTTTCTCCTTTGGTCACGTATTCTCTCTGCTGGATGGTCGAAATGGTGGGGGCGTAAGTTGACGGGCGGCCTATGCCGAGTTCTTCGAGTTTATGCACGAGCGAGGCTTCGGTGTAGCGTGCCGGAGCGGCCGTGAAGCGTTCTTGGGCACAGATGGTTTGGCGTTTCAGTTGTTCGCCTTCGGCCACTGTGGGCAACAGACCTTCGGTCTCTTCGTTTTCGTTTTCGCCCTCCACGCTTTCGCGGTAGACTTTCAGGAAACCGTCAAAGCGCACCACCTCGCCGGTGGCGATGAAGTGGCGCTCGTCGCCGTCGAAATCGATGGTGATGGTGGTCTTTTCGAGTTCGGCGTCGGCCATCTGGCAGGCCAGTGTGCGTTTCCAGATGAGGTCATAGAGCCGCTTCTCCTGCGCAGTGCCGGCAATGGCTTCACGCCGCATGTCGGTGGGTCGGATGGCTTCGTGAGCCTCTTGCGCTCCCTTCGACTTGGTGTGGTATTGGCGGCGCTTGTGATAGTTATCGCCCATCTTTTCGGCGATAACCTGCCCGCAGGCCGAGAGGCAGAGACCCGAGAGGTTCATCGAGTCGGTACGCATATAGGTGATGAGTCCCGACTCATAGAGTCCTTGGGCAATGCGCATGGTCAGCGCCACGGGGTAGCCCAGTTTGCGGGCAGCTTCCTGTTGCAGGGTCGAGGTGGTGAAAGGCGCCGCCGGTGTGCGATGGGTGGGGCGCGTGGTCACGTTGCTCACCACAAAGTCTGTCGTCTTGCATTTTTCGAGGAAGTCGGTGGCTTCTTGTTCGTTCTTGAAGCGGTGGTTGAGTTCGGCCTTGAGTTCTTTGCCTTCGGCGGTGATGAACAGGGCCGTCACGCGATAGGAGGCTTCGGTCTGAAAGGCTTCAATCTCGCGCTCACGCTCCACGATGAGTCTGACGGCCACACTCTGCACGCGTCCTGCCGACAAACTCGGACGCACGCGGCGCCAAAGCACCGGCGAGAGTTTGAAACCCACAAGGCGGTCCAGCACACGACGGGCCTGCTGCGCGTCGACGAGGTTCAGGTCGATATGGCGCGGATGACTGATGGCTTCGGTGATGGCCGGACGGGTGATTTCGTGAAACACAATGCGGCGGG
>JAHAWW010000281.1 GCA_018383375.1 Prevotellamassilia sp.
AGGTGGCCTCCATCAATGCCGCCACACGGTCGTTGCAAAGGTTGCCCATGCTGCCGGCGTGGGTGTGGTGGATGTTTTTGTTGGGAGTGAAACAGCCGTGCTCTATGTCAAGACCCACTTTCTTGTAGGCATCGCGGAAGGGCATACCTGCCGTGGCCAAACGGTTGACTTCTTCGACCGAGAACATGGCGTCGTAGCAAGGATTGTCAAGGATGTGCGCGTTCACCTTTATGCGCTGAATGATATAAGTGGCCATGCGCAGGCACTGAAGCAACTGGTCGAAGGCCGGGAGAAAGAC
Organism: Prevotellamassilia sp.; assembly: GCA_018383375.1. Taxonomy (GTDB): domain Bacteria; phylum Bacteroidota; class Bacteroidia; order Bacteroidales; family Bacteroidaceae; genus Alloprevotella. The sequence goes on from JAHAWW010000281.1 coordinate 299, forward strand.
TTCCTTGATTTCTTGCAGGTCGCGGAAATAGCCGCAAGGCAGATTGTTGATAATCAGCGTAATCTGTGTGGGCAAAGCCTGCAGTTTGTTGCAACGGGCACGGATGAGCTCAAACACGTCGGGGTTTTTCTTGTGCGGCATAATGCTCGAGCCGGTGGTGCACTCGTCGGGCAACTTGATGAAAGCAAAGTTCTGCGAGTTGAACATACAGGCATCAAAAGCCATTTTGGCGACAGTTCCCGCTATGCCGGCAAGTGCAAAGGCTACGTTACGCTCGTTCTTGCCACGTCCCATTTGAGCATACACCACGTTATAGTCCATAGAGTCGAAACCTAAAAGCTGCGTGGTCATCTCGCGGTCGAGAGGGAACGAAGAGCCATAGCCGGCTGCTGAGCCCAAGGGGTTGCGGTTGGTCGTGCGATAGGCGGCTTCGAGCAAGACAAGGTCGTCGGCCAAGCTCTCGGCATAAGCCCCAAACCAAAGGCCGAAACTCGACGGCATGGCCACCTGCAAATGCGTGTAACCGGGCATCAACACATTTTTATACTGTTCGCTCTGCGCTTGAAGGGCCTCAAAAAGCGTACGAACGGCCTCAGCCACCTCACGAATACGGTCGCGAGTGAAGAGTTTAAGGTCCACAAGCACTTGGTCGTTGCGCGAACGGCCGCTGTGTATCTTTTTGCCCACGTCGCCCAACCGACGCGTGAGCATCAGTTCCACTTGTGAATGCACATCCTCAATGCCGTCTTCGATGACAAATTCGCCGCTTTGCGTAGTGGCATAAATATCCTTCAATGCGGCCAGCAAGATGTCGCGCTCAGCCTCTGTGAGCAAACCGACTGAGGCCAACATCGTGACGTGAGCCATTGAGCCCATCACGTCGTATGGGGCCAGCATCAAGTCGAGCACACGGTCATTGCCGACCGTAAAGCGGTCTATCTCTTCGGCCACAACGGTGGTTTTCTGCCATAGTTTAGCGCCGCCAAGTGTGTCGTTTTGAGTGTTGTTCATAAGAAAAGTGTTTCAAATGTTAAGTCTGTTGTCATTGGATTAAAGCGTGAGGTTGGGCGTAGCCCCTCCGCCGTCGACCGATGCGGCGATGATGCTCGCCAATCCCTCGGCAGCCTGTGCCAAAGGCTTTGATATCATGGCTTTCATAAAGAAGTTGACTTCTGCACCTACTGTCACACGCATCTTGGAACCTTCGCCTTCCGGCAAAATCTGTATCCACACATATAACTCTATAGGTGCACCCTCGCCGGCCATTTTGATGCAATCGGGCTCACGCTCTATGATGCGCAAGGCCACCTCACCGACAGGCGACTGAATAGTGACCGTGTCGGCAGTGAAGGTCATCGTCTTGACGTACTCGCCAATCTGCTCCACTTTGTCGGCCGGTACGCGCTCGGCTAACTTGGCGCGGGCTTCGGGGTCCTCAAACTTCGTCTTCAAGGCCTCAAGGTTTCGGAGGTCTGACAGACGGGCATACACCTCATCGGCCGGGCGGCTCAGGTGTTTAACTTCACTGGTCGTCTTCGTTAGACTCATATTGAATATATAGGTAGATAATAGTTGCGAAAAAGGGATTTAGGCCACGGCCAATAGGATGTAGGCCAACGAGGCGCCGCTGATGATGACCCAAAGGGCAATGCCGAGCAGCAACGGACGCAGACCGACGCGACGAAGCGTGGCGCGAGAAAGCGCAGCACCGATGAAAAACATCGTTATCGTCAGACACTTACGCGCCAACCCATTGACGGCTTCACCGACAGGCGCCAAAGACGTGCCTTCAATAAAATATGTGTTGACCACAAGGGCAACGATAAAGAAGATGATAAAGAGAGGCACACTGAACTTGCGACCTTTGGCCTTGAAAAACCAAGCTGTGAAAAGGGTCAGAGGCACAATCCAGAGCGCACGCGTCAGTTTGATGGTGGTGGCTATCTCCAAGGCTTCTTCGCCATAGGCTTGGGCGGCACCTACCACAGAACTGGTGTCATGGATGGCAATGGCCGACCACGTGCCAAATTGGTGCTGCGTGAGGCCGAGGCTGTGGCCCATTGGCGGGAAAATGAAAAGGGCAATGGCATTCAGCACGAAAACGGTGGCAAGGGCCACAGACATGTCGCAGTCTTTGGCACGCATCACAGGACCTACGGCTGCAATGGCCGAACCGCCACAAATTGCAGTGCCCGAACTGATGAGATAGGCGGTGTCGCGGTCGGCCTTAAACACTTTTATGCCGAGCCAAACGCCAATGGCCAAAGTGCCCACGACTGAGGCTATGGTGAAAATCATGCCGTCGCTACCCGACCGGATGGCACTATGGAGGTTCATTCCAAAGCCAAGACCGACCACACTGTATTGCAGCAGATATTTCGACATGAGTTTATTAAAACGTGGATAAGCTTCACCCAAGCCTAAAGCAAAGACCAAACCGGCAAATAGGGCTACCGGCGGCGTCACACACGACGCCACGGCGTGACCGCCTGGCACATAGTCGGCCATCACAAAGGCGGTGATGAGACTGACCAGAATAATATAAACGATTTTATTACGCATAGTCTATTATTGCTTGGCCACAGGCTCGATGCGCACGGCGAGGGTGACGTTTTTGATGCTTTTGAGTGTCTTGCAAATGCGCTCCACGTCGGCAGTGTCGCAGACGGTCACATCGAGCGTACCGTTGAAGATGCCGTCGTGAGTCTCAATGGTGATGCGGTTTATCTGACACTCAAGGTCGGTGTGGAGTGCGTCGGCAATGGAATAAAGCACACCTTTGCTGTCCACGCCCTTGATGCGCAGGCGACATACGAAGGTGGGCACAGTGCGGTTGACGGCCCACTTGCAAGCAATGATGTCGTCGCCGTGACGGGTCTTGTGCTTCATCGCCGTGGGGCAACTGCGCTGGTGTATCTCTATCTGTCCCTTAGGATTGATGTAGCCGAGAATGTCGTCGCCGGGAATGGGGCGACAACAGGGAGCCACAAGACAGCGTGAGAGTGTGGTTTCGTCGAGTTCGAGGGTCTTTTTCTTGTTAAGGTTTCGGGCAAAAGTCTTGTTGTCCACCTCGGCCGTGGCAGCGGCGGACTTATCGGTCTGATTGGCCACAGCCGGTTGGGAAGTAGCAGACGATGACTTGCGACCGATGGGGAAAGGAATGTAGCGCCTCCAACCGCTACTTGGGCGATGGCCGCCGCGCAGGCTGTCAATGTCGGCACTGCCCAGGGTGAAATGTCCTTCGGCCAGAGCCACACAGAGTTCTTCGCGACTGCTGAGATTGTGAAGTTGAGCGAGAGAGTCGGTCATCCGACTGTCGGCCACGAGGTCGTTTTGGCTGGCGAAGTCGGCCAAGATGGCTTCTCCTCGCTTGACGCTCTCACGCCGTGCCTTGCGCAAATATGCCTGTATTTTGTTGCGGGCTTTGGCGGTAGTGACGAAATCAAGCCATTCGGCCTTGACGTTTTGTGTTTCGATGGTGATGATTTCGACTTGGTCGCCGCTGCCGAGTTGATGGTTGAGGGGCACAAGTTGGTGGTTGACTTTCGCTCCAAAGCAGTGCGTGCCCACGAAAGAGTGTATGGCAAAAGCGAAGTCGAGCACGGTGGAGCCTGCCGGCATCTTCTTGATTTCGCCTTTAGGCGTGAAGACGAGGATTTCGCCCACATAAAGGCCGAGCTTGATGGTGTCGAGCAGGTCGAGGGTGTCGGGTTGGGGGTCGTCGAGAATTTCTCTTATTGAACTCAGCCAGCGGTCGAGTTCGCCTTCGTCGTAGGGTGCATCTTTGTCTTTATACTTCCAATGTGCGGCAAAGCCTTGTTCGGCTATGTCGTCCATGCGGTCTGAGCGTATTTGCACTTCTATCCACTTGCCTTGGCGGCTCATAAAGGTGTTGTGGAGAGCCTGATAGCCGTTGGCCTTGGGGGCAGAGAGCCAGTCGCGGAAGCGTGTGGGATGTGGCGGATAGATTTTGGTGAGCGCGCCATATATGCGGTAGCTTTCGTCTATCTCAGTGGAGCGGTCTGTTGGGGTGAAGATAATGCGGCAGGCCAAGATGTCGTAGACCTCTTCAAAGGTGACGTGTTTCTTCTGCATCTTGTGCCAGATGGAATAAGGGCTTTTGACACGTGCTTTTATCTGATAAGACACACCGAGCGTGTCGAGGGCTTGAGCTATCGGCTTGGTGAAATCGGCAAAAATATTTTCGCGCTCTGAGGCCGTCTCTTCAAGTCGTTTAGTCACCTCGGCATAGTCTTCGGGGTGCTCATATTTGAAACTGAGGTTTTCGAGTTCGGTTTTGATTTTACCCAAGCCGAGACGGTCGGCAATGGGAGCAAAGATATAGATGGTTTCGCTCGCAATTTTATATTGTTTGCGCGGCAACATGCTTGAGAGTGTGCGCATGTTGTGCAGGCGGTCGGCAATCTTGATAAGGATGACGCGAATGTCGTCGCTCATGGTGAGCAGCAACTTTTTGAACGTTTCGGCCTGCAAAGAAGCCTGTTCGCCAAAGATACCTCCTGAGATTTTGGTCAAGCCCTCCACGATGGCGGCCACCTTATCTCCGAAGAGGTTGGCCAGGTCTTCGTTGGTATAGTCTGTATCTTCTTCGACGTCGTGGAGCAATGCGGCGCAGATTGATGTAGAGCCAAGTCCAATCTCACCGCACACAATTTGTGCCACGGCTATGGGGTGAAGGATGTAAGGTTCGCCGGAGAGTCTCCTCACGCCTTTGTGGGCTTGCTTGGCAAAATTAAAAGCCTTGGTGATGACATCTACCTTGCGACGGTGATTGGAGTTGAGATAGGTTTCAATGAGGTGGTTGAACGCGGCCGAAATCAAGGCCTCGTCTTTTGCCTCCCCCGTTAACTCTTCAATATTGGTTTTGTGGTCTTTGTCGGTCATAATTCCTTCGGCTTTTAATGAGGTGGACATTGGCGGCTTAGCTGATTGTCTGCTATTTGACTCGGATTTTTTGTCCGGGCTTAATCACGTTGCCCTTCATCGAGTTGAGCTTTTTGATTTTCTCCACGGTGGTGTTGTTACGGCGAGCCAATTCATAGAGTGAGTCTCCCGATTTGATGGTGACGGAAGTGCCTCTGCCTTTACTCTTTTTGGTTTGTCTGCCTTTTTGTGTTTGTCGGTTGGATTTTTTGGCGGCGTTGCGGGTATTTGTTTGCGCCGTGGTGCGTTGGTTCGCTCGCGTATCAGCCTTAACCGGTACGGCCTTGGGCACGTTGGCCAGATAGACGTCGGCCTTGTATTGATAGACGCTGTCGCCGAGTTCGATCAGGGCGAGCGTTTTGTCGGTGGGCAAGCGTAGTGCACAAGGCTCAGGACGGCCGCCGGGGATGATGTCGGTGAGATATTGGGGATTGAGCAGGCGTATCTGTGCGCTATCGACGCCTGTGAGTGCAGCGATTTGTCCCACGTGAAGATTACGTTGCAGCATGAGGGTGTCGGTCTCTGCCGGTATGGTGGCTTCTTGTGGCTGAATGCCGTGTTGGCAATAATAATTCATGACATAGTTGGCTGCGATGAAAGCAGGCACATAGCCACGCGTTTCTTGGGGCAGGTAGGGATAGATGGTCCAATAGTCTTTGATGCCATCGGCCCGGCGAATGGCTTTATTGACATTAGTGGGTCCGCAATTATATGCCGCCAGAGCGAGCATCCAGTTGCCATAGG
>JAHAWW010000285.1 GCA_018383375.1 Prevotellamassilia sp.
TCGGCGCCGGCTGAGCCCAATCGCGGCTTTCTGAAGCGCTGCACCCTCATAGATTATCAAACCAACACGCATAAGCCGAGGGCCGTCCATTAACCAACACCACACCAACTAAACTACAGACATTCCCATCAATGAATAAATAAATCCGTCGCCGGGGCCACGACGCCCTCGGCCTGCAACGACGCCCTATCATCCACACTGCCGCCTCTCCACAATGGGCGGCAGTTGTCATATATGGTTTGTCTTTTGTCGGAGCGGCCGGAAACGTTATCTTTGAGGTAAGAAAGAAGAAAGAGAGACTAAAACGGCCTCTCTTTTTGTTTATCAAGGCGTTAGCTGAAAGTATCGCAGCAATTACAGGGTTAAGGACAGGAAAAACTGGCCTTATCGGAGCAAAATCTGCGCTTGGTTTAGTGAATGAAAAGTCTGATTTTCGATAAAACGAAGTCGTACTAAGGGATTATTTGAATATACGCCGAAGTCCGAATGGCGCATATAACTCTCATTTTCAATAGATTAAAGACTATTCCGAAGCCGAATGGTCCGTTTTCTCGCCATTTTAGCAAAAATAAGCATTTGGGCGGACTATATATAAAAGATGTGTAGAACTGTCACTGACAAAGGCCGATTTTGAACACACCGAACAAGAAAAAGAGGCGTCAGGCAGACGCTCAAAAAGGCCGCATACAAGGCCGAAACACATAAAAGAGAGATTTTGTTTGAAAAAAGTGCGATTATTTTGTAACTTTCTGCCACTTCAATCGTCTTAAAGATAGAGCGCATGAAAACAATCGACTTCAGATACGACCTATTGCCACTGAAAGACAAGGTCTTCCGGTTGGCTCTGCGTATCACACAGAGTCGCGAAGAAGCTGAAGACATCACTCAAGACACCCTGCTCAAAGCTTGGGAACGCCGAGAAGAGTTAGCCGGAGTGAAATCGATTGAAGCCTATGTGCTCACCGTCTGCCGCAACCTTTCGCTCGACCACCTGAAAGCCGCCGGAAACCAAGTCGTCGGCATCGACGATAGCCCGACAGACACTCCCGACAGTTCGCCTCTGCCCGACGAACAGCTTGAAGAAAAAGAACGGCTACACCGTATCAAGCAAATCTTTGACAGCCTGCCACCCAACCCACGCACCGCCCTGCAACTGCGCGACATCGAGGGCAAAAGCTACCGCGAAATAGCCGAAATCATGCAACAGACCGAGGCCAACGTCAAGGTGCTCATCTTCAGAGCAAGGCAACACATCAAACAACAATTGACAAAACACACCGTCTAATGGACTACAAATACATCGAACAACTCCTGCAACGCTACTGGCTCTGCGAAACAACAGCCGAAGAGGAAACCATCCTCCGGACGTTTTTCAGCCAAAGCCACATCCCGACCGAATTGGCCGGCTATCGCGACTTGTTCGTGTATGAACAGGCCGAAGCAAAGACACAGACTCTCGGTGCCGATTTCGACGAGCGCCTTATGGCCATCGTTGAAAACACACCCCAGACAGCCAAGGTTGTTGGCGTCTGCCAATTGTCGCTCTACAAGCGTATGCGCCCATTGATGCATGCAGCTGCCTGCATCGTCGGGTTGGCTTTCGTAGGCTCGGCAGCCTCATATATATTCAACCAGCAGGCTAACACCCCCGAAGGTTGGGACTACGACGCCAACTCGTATGCCGACTCTTACGACAATCCCACCGATGCCCTCGAAACCATCGACGACAGTTTCCAAGCCCTGCACGATGCTCTCGGCGCATCGGCCGACATCAGCAATGCGACCGGTGACTCTCTGGCCGTCGACGCTCACTCATTGAACAACCGCAAGCCATGAAGCGACTGCTCATCGCCCTACTGCTGGCCTTCACCCTGTTCGGTGCGACGGCACAAAAATCAGACGATTTCGCTTCGCGCTTCTTGGCCCTCTATGGCAAAACCTACGCTTTGACGCAAAAAACCATCAGTCCAAAAATGATGGAACGCATCATGCGACTCGAAAGCGTCGAAGAAAACGCCGAAACCCTCCGACTCATCAAACAGCTCAAAAGCATACGCATTGTCAGTGGAGGCGAAACTGCCACAGAATGCATACTCTTGCAGGAAAAAGCCAATCAACTGGCCACACGCAACAGCCGACGGTATAAACTATACAGCGAAAACGACAACGCCGTCATCTACGTCAGACGCAAAGCACGCACCATCGTGGAGCTTTTGGTGATTAACAAAGGCGAAGGCAAACGCTTCAACCTCATTAACCTCACCGGTATGATGTCTGACTCTTTCATCGCAGAAGTTGGCCGCCTCACGCCGACACAAACCGAGAAACCCAAAAACGCATTACAATAGCCTCTATATCCAGTCTGACCGAAACGCGGCAGACGCCATAGTGAACAAGTCACTTGCTTATTAAAACACACACACCGACACCAACAAACGGTCGTAGACGCCAAGGTCTCGGTTCTCTCATTTCCTCAATGGTCCGGCGGGACTGACAACAAGACAAAGGAGCCCATCTGCCACATTCAGGCACGACGGCTCCTTTTCTTGTTATG
>JAHAWW010000105.1 GCA_018383375.1 Prevotellamassilia sp.
GGGAATGTCTGTAGTTTAGTTGGTGTGGTGTTGGTTAATGGACGGCCCTCGGCTTATGCGTGTTGGTTTGATAATCTATGAGGGTGCAGCGCTTCAGAAAGCCGCGATTGGGCTCAGCCGGCGCCGACGTCTATATACAATACAGCCCGCTTCGCTGCTTTTAATTATCCTAAACCAATCAATAGTCAGTTTGTTTATTATTTGCTTACCTTATCCTTTAAATCCCAAAAAAAGCAGCGGGAGCGAGCTGTAAGTGATGCAAAGATAGAGCGCGGCTGTGTGTCAGACTGTTATAAATGTTGCAAAAAGCATAAATCTCGCGATTTTGCAACATTTTTACCCTATTTCTGCAACATAAATACAATTTCACCCCATAGTCCACCTAAAAAAATGACTAAAGAAGTGGCCCGTTGTGGCTTTTTCTTGTCATGGCGTATACCATTCGCCATCGTCATCGTTGGTTTCGACGGGTTGGTCATTGCCATTGGCAGGCTCATCGGGTGTGTATTCATCCTCATAGCGCTGCTCAATGGGCAGGTCTTGCTCGTCGAGCGGCAACGTCGGATTGAGCTTGAGCGGCGCAAAGGTGCGGTCGTAGAAGGCGGCATAGTCGTCGAAACTATAGGTTGTGCCCAGCAGGTCGAGATTGCTTTCTGAAATAATCACCACGCGCAACAGACCACCATATCGGGCCGGCTGTATGGCTTTGGCCAAGTCTTGCACGTAGAGATGGGCTTCATCGTATGAGTTGAAGCCGCCAATGCGAATCTGCGAGAGACCATCTTCTTCTTGTGTGGAAAGGGTGAAGTTGCGCACCATATAGCCGCCAAAGTTAAAATGGGCCACGTCATAGAGCAACTGACCTGAGCGAATGCTGTCGGTGGGGAAGGCCATCAAGCACACAAACGGCACGTCACGTTCGGCACTCAACGTCTTCACCTTGCCGGCCTCGTCTACGGCTGCGTTCGACAGTGCCGTGCGTCTTGCCCAAAGCGAACCGATGTCGTAGCCGCCCGTTCCCGGTCGGCGGCCACTCTCGAGGCCCTTTACCAACATACCGGCTGGTTCGCTTACCTCATTCTCGGGGTAGTTTTTGACCAGTTCTTTCAATTCGGCGCAAATGCTGTCGATTGAGGCCGTTTGCAGACGGCTCAAAGCATGAACAAAAATAAACTTGGGGCGATTGGCGCCTTTGGGGAAGCGATTGCCGGATATGGCGAAGTTGCGCTCTACCTCGGCATTGTTGTGCGCCATCCAGGCATTGTATGTTGCCTTATAGAGCGAGTCTTCGATTGCCACCCCATAGCGTGCATTATATTCATAGTCAGGGTCGTTGATGGTGCGGCTTGTCGGGCTTTCGGGGTATTCCAAAGCCATTTGGCTGCGATAGTGGTCGGCTTCGGCAGCCTTTCGCCAGCGCGAATAGAGCAGGAAAAGTTGATAAAGCACGTCTTCGCGTCGCTCAAATTGTGGATAGTTCTGTTCCAGTCGCGTCAGCGTCCGTGCCGCCAATGGGAAGTCTTCGAGTTGGTCTTTTTCAATGACGCCGGCCTCATAAAGGGCATCTTGTATAATGGCATGGCAGGCCGCCTTGGCCTCGTCGCTAAAGGGAATTTGAGCCATGTAGTAGGCACGATTGTGCGGGTCTTCAGCCTCTTCTTTAGCAGCGTCTTCATCTGGCGAGACTTGGGTGGTGTCTGAGGCCTCTTCGGTTTGCTCTTCAGGCTCTTCTTCGTCGATGTCGTTATCGTTCGAGGCCAGCACCGTGCGATTGGAGCGACGCCAATTGTCCTCGTTCTTTCGGCGTCCCCAAGACTTTTGGAAGGCCTCCTTACCCTGTGCCACCATCATTGGATTGTAGAAAAACCAAGTCTTGGCGTCTTGATTGTCTGTGGCGGGCGTGTTGGGCGTATTGGCACCGCCACCGCCTGCCGCTTTGGCGGCATCGGCCACAGAGTCGGCACGGGCACGGCGCTCAGCCTCCTCTTTTTTCTTCAACATCTCGATGGCGCGGTCTATGGCGGCGTTGCGATCGGCTTCGTTCATCACCGAGAGAGCCAATAGGCTGTCTTGCAGGTGAATGGCCGATGTGTGGGGCACAAGGCGGTCGAGCACCCGAGAGCGGCGGCTGATGTTTTCATAGTCTTGATAGGTTTTGTCTATCAAGCCGATGGCTTCGGCGTAACACTTTTGGGCTTTGTCGTATTCGGCACGTTCCCAATAGAGTTCGCCGAGGCGCAGCAACAAGATGCCTTTCTCGATGCCGGCCTTCTTGCTTTTGGCACGGCCTTTCTCGTAGGCAGAGATGGCGCCAAGCGTGTCGGCTTCCATGAGATAGACATTGCCCATGGCGTAATACACTTGGTCGAGAAAATCCTGATTGTTGGCCGAACGTGCCATACGCTTCAACTTGGCCACGGCTTTTTTTCCGCCTTTGCCGGGCGCAGACACTTCGGTTTGTTTGATACGGGCGCTGAACGCCATGGCATAGGGTGGCGACTGGCGCAGGCTCTTTTGGTAGGCTTTATAGGCCGCCGCGTCGTGGCCGAGTTCGGTTTCCACCTGTCCCAAGAGGAAATAAAGGCGTGCCTTTTGCAGTTTGCGTTTTTCCTTTCGTGCAGTTTTTTGTAAATAAGGCAAGGCTTCTTGCAAGCGTCCTTGACGCAAGAGCAAGTCGGCCGTGGTGGCGTCTTTCTCTTTGCGAAGGCGCGGGGCCAAAGAGTCGCTTTTCATACGGCCGAGGGCGTCTTCGGCATCATAATACCAGTTTTCTTGGGCGTAACTACGCGCCAGCCAGATGCGGGCCTCGGCCACCACCTCGGGTTCGGCGGCGTAGTGGCGGGTGATGTAAGAGAAGGTTGAGGCGGCCTCGAGAAAATCACCTTTTTGAAATTGGGCCCGACCCATAAGCAGCCAGGCGTTTTTAAGGAAGGGATTGAACTCCTTGCGGCTCAGATAGGCCTTCATCTTTGGTGAGCGGCGTTTGTTGCCATTCACTTGTGGCCGTCGCTTGATGGAGTGGAGTTGGATGGCCTTTTCACATTTCGTTATGGCCGTTTCAAACTGCCCTTTGCCGGTCAGACGCGACTGTTCGTTGCCCACCAAAAACACGGGGATGCGTGTCGTGAAGTTGTCGCTATGGCCTTTTTCTTTCTCGCTTAGTCCTATCTTATAGGCCTCGTTACCGTTGAAATAGGTGTTATAGCGCGCCGTGAAGCTATGCCAAAAACGAGTGCCTGCCGTGTTTTTCTTGGTCGAGCAACCGCACATCGTCATGCCAAGCACAACGATGCAAGCCGTGAGAAACGTATAAGGCAGATAGCGGTGTTTCACGATGGATGGTAGATTAAAGATGGTGTGGAGAATGTGCCTGGCTGTCTTGGCAGTGCCTTTCCCCGTATTTATTAAAACGCAGACAGAGCGTTTTTATTGCTCTGCACACAAAATAGAGCGTAATGGCGCTCAAGATAATCGCCGCTCCGCTCGGCACGCCGATAAAGGCCGACAGCCACAGACCGCAGAGACAACCGACGTAGCCAAAGACTGCCGAGAGCCAAATGATACCGCGAAATGTTCGCACAAAGAGAGCTGCCGTCATCTGAGGCACAGACAAAAGGGAGATAACGAGCACGATGCCCACGGTGTGCAGACAGCCCACAATGGCCAAGGCTGTGAGGGCAGTGAGCGTTACCTCAATCAATCGGACCGGCAAACGGCGCGTCTGTGCAAAGTCGCGGTCGTAGGCCACGGCAATGATGAGCCGCATGAAAACGGCAAAAAACACTCCGGTAGCGACGGCGAGCAGACTGAGATAGACCAAATCGTTGCGACTCACGGCGAGCACATCGCCAAAGAGGTAGGCCGGCAGGTCTGTCATAAATCCCGGTGTGAGGTAGGCAAAAAGAATACCCACGCTCATACCCAACGTCCATATCATAGCTATGGCCGAGTCTTCTCTGACGCGTCGGCGGGTGAGTGCCTCGATGCCCAGCCCCGACAGCAAAGCGAAAGCAGCTGCGCCCCATAGCGGCGAGAAGCCGAAGTAGGCGCCAATGCCCACTCCGCCCAGTGCCGCATGTGCCATCCCGCCGCCGGCAATCACCATGCGGCGGGTCACGATGTAGGTGCCTATCATAGCGCAGATGATGCAGCAGAGCAGGCTTCCGATGAGGGCATGTTGAAAAAACGTATAGTGTAGCATGAGGTCCAGAAATAGTTTGGATGATTATTGCCGGCGTTCGCCCACAATCATCAGCACTTCGTCTTTCACTTCGTCGGGTAGCGTGACGCCGCGCAAGGTGAGTGAGCGCACCCAGCCGGCCACTTCTTCGCTGCGCATGGTGTAGAGCACATCGCGAAACTGCTCGGCCTCTTCCGGCGTGTATTGGTCGGAACTTTTTCCTGCAAAACGGTCGAGCTCTTCGTCGTCGTAATATTCCACGTCCTTGCTTACGGCCGCGAGCAAACTCTCTTTTTCACACACCTCGTGCTGACCGCAACAGCCCTCAGGTCTTGCCTTTTGTATGTCGGGTACCTGCTCGCCGCGCCGCTTGTACCACCACACACGGGCCAAGCCGGCGATGAGGGCAAAAAGCGCGAGGGCAATGAGGCTGATGAGGAGAAACGTCATGATGAGGCTGTTGGTTGGGGTGGTGAGACTCAGGATTTTTTGATGGTGGCACCCACGCGCTCCAGGTCGTTCCAAAAGGCGGGATAGGATTTGCTCACCACTTCGGGATGGGCTATGGCGAGACCGGGAAAGCGGAAGGCACAAGGTGCAAAAGCCATAGCCATGCGGTGGTCGGCATAGGTGGCGATGGGCGATGAGGCTTGGACGGCCTTGTCACTGATTTTGTTTTTGAAGAGCGCGGCAGAGACAGGTGTGAGCGTCATACTCTCGTTGTCGGCCTCCACGTCAACACCCAGTTTGCGCAACTCGGTTTGCAGGGCTACTTTGCGGTCGGTCTCTTTGATTTTCAAGCTTTTGAGTCCTTCAAAGTGAAAAGTTACGCCCATCATTGCACAAGTGGCCACGACAGTCTGCGCCAGGTCGGGGCAGTGGGTAAAATCAAACTCAAGGTGCTCCACGGCGTCTGTCTTGGTGAGCAAGGCTCCTTCGTCGGTGAAGGTGGTTTTGACGCCTAATTTGTTGAATATTTGACTGATACAACTGTCGCCCTGCAAACTTTCGGCGCGCAGGCCTTTAAGGCAAATGCAGGCCTCGGCGTCGCCTGAGAGGGCCATCATCTCATACCAGTAAGACGCTGCGCTCCAGTCGGGTTCGACCGTCCATTCTGTGGGTCGGTAGCCGCCGGCTTCCACGCGTATGGCCTGCCCGTCGGCAGTCCAGTCTGCTTGAGCGCCATAGGCTTTCATTATGGTCAGCGTCATGTCGATATAGGGCCGCGAAGCTATCTCGCCTTCGAGAGCGAGGGTGAGGCCTTCGGTCATGGTGGGCGCAATCATCAGCAGGGCTGAGATATATTGCGAACTCACCGACGCTGGGATGGTGGTGTGTCCGCCTTTGAGCGGATGCCCTTTGACGCGCAGCGGCGGAAAACCCTCGGTGCCTTCATAACTGATATCGGCCCCCAGGTTGCGCAGGGCGTCTACGAGCAGACCGATGGGGCGTTCGAGCATACGTTGCGAACCGGTGAGGACGTGTTCACCCGGCGTGCAGGCAAAGAGTGCTGTGCCGAAGCGCATTGCCGTGCCGGCCGCTCCGATGTCGATGGTTGCCGGCCGATGGGTAATGGCCGCTTGGAGCACGCGGGTGTCGTCACAGTCGGAGAGGCCTCGGGGCTGTGAGCCGCCGGTCAGTGCCGAGATGGTCAGAGCCCGTGCCGAGATGCTCTTTGATGTGGGCAAATCGATGGTGCCTTGCAGTTTGGTTGGCAGGGTGATATGGATGAGAGAAGGAGAAACCATGCTGTGTGTCGTTAGTCTTTAGTCGTGGAGCGGGCGTTTAGTTTGTTGATGATGTCTTCGGCGCAGCGGTCAGGTGCTCCTGGTTGTCCGATTTTCGTTTCCAGTTCGGCGTAACCCGCCAATACAGCTTCGCGTTTGTGGCCACCGGGCAAGATTTCGGCCAATCCGTCACGGAGGGTTTGGGGCGTCATGTCGCCGGCCACCAGTTCGCGCACTGCCTCTCGGCCACAAATCAGATTGACGAGTGAGACAAACGGAACATGGAGCAACCATTTGCGAAGCAGTGACACAAACGGTCCGGCTGCCACGTGGTAGCACACCACTTGCGGCACACCAAAGAGAGCTGTCTCGAGGGTGGCGGTGCCGCTGGTCACCATGGCCGTTTCGGCTTCGGAGAGTATGCGCCAAGTCTCGCCATATACGATTTCGGCGTCGTTGGCTGCCACTCCGCCGCGGCGTAGCACATTCTCGTAGAGCTCACGCGGCACAGAGGGCGCTGCGGCCACCACCAGATGCAGGCGAGGCTGGCCGGGGTGGGCGGTCTGTCGCTCTTGGTCGACTGCCTGTGCCGCCTTGACCATGCGTGAAAGGTTGTCTTTGATTTCTTGTTGGCGTGAGCCCGGCAGCAGAGCCACCAGACCCCGTCGGGGTGAGCGGCGGGGATGTGTCTGCAGGTATTCGTCGATTTCGTCGCGTGTTGGGTTGCCTACGTAAGTCGCCTGCAACCCGTGTTTCTTCACGAAGAAGTCTGTCTCAAAGGGCAAGATGAGATAGAGGTGGTCCACGTCGCGTCGCAGTGCCTTGACACGATGCTCTTTCCAAGCCCAGACTTTTGGTGCAATGTAATAATAGACCGGACAAAGCGCTTTGCGGGCCACGTGTCGCGCCATTTTCATGTTAAACCCCGGATAGTCCACCAAAATCACGGCGTCGGGTCGCCAAGTTTCAATTTCACGCCGACACTCCGCCATGCCGCGCAATATGGTGCGCAGGTGACAGATGACGGGGATAAACCCCATATAGGCCAGCGTGCTGAAATGGCGAAAGCGTCCGTTGCTCACGGCCGACATCTCGTCGCCACCGATGAAGCGGAACTTGGCTTGGTGGTCTTTGGCCTTGAGGGCTTTCATCAGCCGAGCGGCATGGAGGTCGCCGCTGGCTTCGCCGGCAATCAAGAAATATTTCATAGCAGTGGGGTGGGGGAGGAAAAGGTCTTTGGCGTAGGAGATACTCCTATAATATATACGCGCGCACGCGCGTGAAGCTTTGGGGAGTTATAGCAGTGAGCGCATCACGTCCATCAAGCCATAGGCCGTGACGTCGAGCGTAGTCGGTGTGATGGCCACGTAGCCGTGGGCCAAGGCCCAGCGGTCGGTGTCTTCGGCTTCAGGTTCGAGCTCTTCGCATTCGCCGCCCAGCCAGAAATACTCGCCGCCGTGAGGGTGACGGCAAGCCACAATCTCGTTCACCCAGCGGCTGTTGGCCATTCGGCACACTTTCACACCGTTGTAGTGGCCGCCATCGGGAAAGTTGATGTTAAGGCAAGTCATGGCCGGTATGCCCATAGCTATGGCCTTGAAGGTGAGGTCGACCAAATAAGGAGCCATGGGAGTGAAGTCGGCATCCGGATGGATGTTGCAGAGCGAGAAAGCCACGCTGGGATACCCCTGCAAGGCCCCTTCGATGGCCACGCCCATGGTGCCCGAATAGTGCGCGTTGACCGACGAGTTGTCGCCGTGGTTGATGCCACCGATGATGAGGTCGGGGCGCCGTGTGATGAAGCGGTTGACAGCCATTTTGATGCAGTCGGCCGGTGTGCCGCTGGTTTTGTATCGGGTGAGCCCTTCGGTCTCTTCCACCTTGCTATAGCGCAGTGGGTCGCGTGAGGTAATCGACATAGACATCCCCGACCGCGGGCCGTCTGGAGCCACGACGAGCAGGTCGGCGTGGGGGCGTAGTGTTTCGACGAGAAAGTTAAGGCCGCGTGCAGCAATGCCGTCGTCGTTTGAAATGAGGATATAGGGTTTTTCCATAAGGTCTGAATGAGGTGTGAGCCGGTCGTGAAGCCTCGACGTCACTATAAAAAGCAAAATTACTAAAAATATCGCCGCAGTCAAAAACTCCACGGCCCAAGCTGAGCAGCCGAGACCCTTTTTGTCTTTTTGTAGAATGCCTTCGGAGTGGTATATTTGTGAAAAGAAAGCAACCGCCCCGCTCTTCGGGGCTTTTTTTGTGGCTTTTAGACCGTTACGGGGCTAAGGACAGTTTTCGCGGGGCTAAGGATAGGAATTACTCGCCTTATTTCTGGTCGGTGAAAACCCTATGGGCGCAACGTTTGAGCCCCATCCAGACCGTTTTGAGCCTGGTCTGAGATGTTCTCAACGGCATAAACACTTGTTTGTCAGCGAGATAAGAAATACTTGCCTTTTGTTTTGTGTTCCTTATTGATTTGCGGCCCTTTTGCAAAATAGCCCCAATCTTTTTGAAAGACCGTTACACGCTGTCACGCACGACCCACCTTTTTGACAAAAACGCCACGCCCCGTGTCGCCCTCTTGCCGACCGGCCGGCGTGCAGGGCCATTGGGCCTCCCAAGTGTCCCAAACTCCCATAGGCCTTGGCCGGCACGCGAAAACACCGGCCTTTTGGCGCGCTGTGTAAGAA
>JAHAWW010000291.1 GCA_018383375.1 Prevotellamassilia sp.
CCACTTCAATCTTACCCGGTTTGCCCTGTGAGTGATAAAGCAGGGCCGCTTCTTTCGTAATTTTGACCATATTTGCTTTGTGTTGGTGTAATTTTCGTGACAAAGTTAGTGCAAGGCGAGCGGAATGGCAAGAAAAACTTGTTTTTATTGACTTTCCCGAGCCACAGCCTAACTTGCACGAAGTGAAAGTTAGTGCAAGGCGAGCGGAATGGCAAGAAAAACTTGTTTTTATTGACTTTCCCGAGACGATACCTAAGACTATAAACCCAGGCCCACCCACAAAAAGAGTCCTACCTGTGTGATTAAGGTGACCGAACCGTTCAATCACAACAAATAACTAATACACAATGAGATACAAGGCTGTGATTGGGTGATTGGGAAAAAGGCAACATTTTGGGGGTATAAGAGAATGGCTTTTAATCCCCCAAACCCGTCACTTTTGGTTTTTCATCGCCTCATTATAGCAGGCACGGCAAAGCGGCTCGTATTCGTCTTTTTCACCCAAAAGCACGCGTCGCTCGTCGGCCACGATGCGATGAGACACATAGGCAAGGTCGCCACATTTCACGCAGATGGCATGCACTTTGGTGACATCCTCAGCCACGGCACAAAGTGCCGGCATCGGGCCAAAAGGCTGACCTTGAAAGTCCATATCCAGGCCGGCAATAATCACACGTTTGCCTTGATTGGCCAAAGTCGTGCAAACCTCGACAAGACCTTGATCGAAAAATTGCGCCTCGTCTATGCCCACCACATCGGCTTCGGCGGCCAAGAGGAGGATGGAAGCAGCAGCCTCAACAGGCGTTGAGGCAATCGTTGTGGCATCATGCGACACGACATCGGCCTCGCTATAACGCGTATCGAGGGCCGGTTTGTATATCTCGACTTTCTGGCGAGCTATGCGGGCACGACGCAAACGCCGTATGAGTTCTTCGGTCTTGCCCGAAAACATCGAACCGCAAATCACCTCGATGCGACCGCGCCGCGCACTATGTTCTTGAAATAATTGCATGGAATGTGTTGTTGAAGAATGTATGCAAATTTATGGCATTTTGCCCAAAAGACCAATTTGACCAAGGTGTTAACTTGCCCAAAGACGTGCTTTGATACTAAAAAAGCGGATATGCCGCGACCTTGGCCGGACATATCCGCTGTCTTATTTCAGTTGGCCGCCATCAGGAGGTGACCACTTGGTGACGAACGATTAAAACATCTTGTCGGGATAAACACCATCGGCAGCCAGTTTCTCAAACTTGGCCACTACCTCGGGACGGTCTTCGGGATAAGTCACACCGAACCACTTAGAGGTTGTGTCGAGCACTTCGCAAGTGGCTACGCCATCTTTGATGAGTTTGTCGACCATCAAGGGAATGAAGAATTCGCTCTTGAGGTTTTCCATATTCTTCGGGTCAGAGAGGAAGGCCTTGAAGAATTCGTTGCTGTGGGCAAAATAGTCGGGAGTGAAGCCCCAGAAGTTCATCGACACGGGAGTGGTGTCGGGGATGGCCACCCACTGCTCGTTGTCGTCGAGATATTTCACCACACCGTCGAAGCGCTGGATTTTGGTGCGCTCAACGACAGAACTGAGGTGGTGATTTTCGTCGTATTCGCAAACGCCACGGCTCACGGTGCCACTCTCTGAGAGGGTATTGTCGACGCGGAAGCCCACCATGGCATATTTGCCGGTGCTGCCTTCGGGAAGGTTGCTGAGGAACTTGCCCATCACTTGGAATGCGTCACGATCATAGAAGTCGTCGCAGTTGATGACGGCAAAGGGCTCTTTGATGACGTCCTGTCCCATCATAACGGCGTGGTTTGTACCCCAGGGTTTCGTACGGCCTTCGGGGCAGGTGAAGCCTTCGGGCAGTGCATCGAGGCTTTGGAACACCACTTCGCAGGGGATGTGACCTTCGTACTTGGCGAGGACTTTCTCGCGGAAGTCTTGTTCGAAGTCTTTGCGAATTACAAACACGAGTTTACCAAAGCCGGCCTGAATGGCATCGTAGATGGAGTAGTCCATGATGGTTTCACCGTGAGGGCCAAGGCCGTCGAGCTGCTTCAAACCGCCATAGCGGCTTCCCATACCAGCAGCTAAGAGGAACAATGTAGGTTTCATTGGTATTAAGTTTTAAAGAGTATGAATTCTTTACCGCAAAACTACAAATTTATAATTTGTCATACAAGATTTAACGGCAATTCTTCTCTGTGTGAGGGGAGAACAATGCTGCTTCGAGATAATCAAGGCCGCTTGTAGCCTTCGTTGAGCATACGATTGGCCTCTGCTATCATCTCTTGCGGAACGCAATCGCCAAGCTGGGCCAGGAAATGAGGCATCTCACGCGCATAAACTTCGGCCATTCGCTGATGGATGCCAAAGAGCGTGGAATAGTGCACATTGGCCAGACGGTCGCACATCTTCAAGAAAGGTGCACCCTTGACTTGCCTGATGCCGGCATAGTAGTTGTCGCCGGCACGCTCTTCGCGTGTGCGGCCTTTGTCGTTGGTCAAAGCATAAACCAGTTCGGCTGCCTGGACGACGTCTATGCGACAACCTGACACGTTGAGCTGGGTGAAAATCTTTTTGAGGTCATTATAGGTCAAACGGGCGTCTTCGATGGAATCGTGAAACCAAGCGGCGGCGTATAGGGTGTCAATCTCTTCGTCACTATCAAGCAAGAGATGGGCGAAACGGGTGACATAAGAGGCCGTCAGGCGCAAATGAAACGCATAGGGCAGGCCGTCGCCATAGGTTTGATTGACCTCGGCGTGGATTTGGGAGGCCTTTTGGGTAATCTGCTCAATAAAAGGCTCACGACGCAGATAATGATGGAAGAAATCTTCGGCATTCATAAAGCAGAGGTTTTACGCATAACACATTATTGGGCATACCAAGCGGCCACTGCATCGGCACAACGCTCGCCGTCTATAGCTGCCGAAACAATGCCTCCGGCATAACCGGCTCCTTCGCCACAGGGATAGAGACCGACCCAATCGGGATGACACAACGCCTCGGGATGACGCACAATGCGCACAGGCGAGGAAGTGCGGGTTTCCACTCCTATAATAATGGCCTCGTTGGTGAGGAAACCACGGCTGCGTCGACCAAACTGATTGAAGCCATCACGCAGACGACGCGACACAAAGTCGGGCAACCAGAAATGAAGCGGCGAAGAGACGAGACCGGGAGAATAGCTGGATTTGGGGAGGTCGAAACTCAAACGACGATTGACGAAATCGGCCATACGCTGAGCCGGTGCCATCTGGCTACGACCACCTTGAAGCCAACAGGCTCGCTCAAGGGCTTCTTGGAAATACATCAATCGCAATGGGTTGGACGATTCGTCGAAATCGCTATGAGAGGCACGAAATGCTTCATCGGCCATAGCCTCAACCATAAACGAATGTAGCTCGCCATCTAAATCTTCGGGCCGTGTTTCGACAACCATTCCGGAATTGCTCCAGGCCGAACCACGATTAGAAGGACTCATACCATTGACCACCACCTGTTCGGGGCCACTGGCCGCAGGCACGACAAAACCTCCGGGGCACATGCAGAAACTATAGACTCCCCTGCCCTCACTCTGGGCCACATAACTGTATTCGGCAGCAGGCAACCAGCGACCACGGCCTTGACGACTGTGATATTGGATGCTGTCTATCAAAAACGATGGATGTTCCAGACGCACACCGACAGCAATGCCTTTAGCCTCAACACGGATGCCGGAATGATAGAGATAACGATAGACATCTCTGGCCGAATGGCCGGTGGCCAAAATGACCGGTCCTTCCCATTCTCTTCCATTTTGTGTCCGTACGCCACAAATCTTTCCTGTCTGTTGCAAAAGGGCATCTACACGGGTCTGAAAATGCACTTCGCCACCCGAAGTGATGATTTGCTTACGCATCGACTCGATGACGCGAGGCAGACGGTCGGTGCCGATGTGAGGATGGGCATCAACAAGGATATTGGTGCTGGCGCCGTGTTGACAAAACACCTGCAAGATACGCTCCACATTGCCGCGTTTTTTTGACCGCGTATAGAGTTTGCCGTCAGAAAAAGCGCCGGCACCTCCTTCACCAAAAGAGTAGTTGCTCTCGGAATTGATGGTGTGATGACGCGAGATGGCAGCAATGTCTTTTCGTCGTTCATGCACATCTTTGCCACGCTCCAAGACGATGGGCCGCAAGCCCAGTTCTATCAGGCGCAAGGCCGCAAACAGTCCGCCCGGACCGGCACCCACGACAATGACGGGGCGAGCTTGCGACACGTCGGGATAGGCAATGGGTGGGAAGTCTAAGGCCGGAGCCGTCTCGTTGATATAGACATCGACAGTCAGATTGACCATGACCTGGCGTTGACGGGCATCGATGCTGCGGCGACGAATGCGGAGGTCTTTGATTGTACGGGCATCGATGGCGAGTTGCTGAGCCACATAGCGGCGCAACTCACTCTCTTCGCAGGCCGTGCGGGGAACAACCCTGACACTGAGCGTCTGTAACATAAGTGTAAGCAAAAAAGAGAATTGAGGTTTAACCAAACAAGGCCCTAAGGGCTTCTTCCACACGATGAACCGGCACTATCTCAATATCATAGGCTTTGACATCAAGTCCTTTGAGATTGGCATCGGGCACGATTATCCGCCCAAAGCCCAGTTTGCAGGCCTCGGCAATGCGACCGGTGATGCGAGTGACAGGCCGTATCTCACCACTCAGCCCCACCTCGCCGGCCATACAGACATCGCGCGGTATGGCTGTGTCGACATTGCTGGAGAGCACCGAGGCTATGACCGACAAATCGATGGCTGGGTCGGACACTCTGATGCCGCCAGCAATGTTCAAGAAAACGTCTTTTTGGGCCAACTTAAAGCCGACGCGTTTTTCCAAGACAGCCAACAACATATTGAGCCGACGGAGGTCGAAACCGGTGGCCGAGCGCTGGGGGGTGCCGTATGCAGCCGTAGAGACCAAAGCCTGGGTCTCGATAAGGAAAGGTCTGATGCCTTCAATGGCTGACGCGATGGCCACACCGCTCAATTCGTCATTGCCTTGCGTGAGCAGTAGTTCGGAGGGATTGTCCACCGGTCGCAGACCGTCTGAAAGCATTTCATAGATGCCCAGCTCTGAAGTGGAACCAAAACGGTTTTTGATGCTACGCAAAATACGATAAAGATAGTGGCGGTCGCCTTCAAACTGCAACACAGTGTCGACGATATGTTCCAAAATCTTGGGTCCGGCGATGGCACCTTCTTTTGTGATGTGTCCGATGAGCACCACCGGCACCCCACTCTCTTTGGCATATTTCAAGATGGCCGTGGTACACTCCCTGATTTGAGTCACGGCTCCCGGTGAGGCCTCGACGGCTTCTGAGGATATGGTCTGGATGGAGTCTATCACCACCAGGTCGGGTTTTGTCTCGCCGATGTGGCTGAAGATTTTTTCCAGACGGGTTTCGCACAACAGCAAACAGTCCTGACCTCCACCGCTCAAGCGGTCGGCACGCAATTTGATTTGCCGCTCACTCTCCTCGCCGCTCACATAGAGCACTCGTTTGCCGGCGAGGTGCATAATCGTCTGGAGCAACAACGTTGACTTGCCGATGCCGGGCTCTCCACCCAGCAAGATTAACGAACCGGGGACAATGCCTCCACCCAGCACACGGTCGAGTTCGGCATCGCCTGTCTTTATGCGCGGTTCTTCGGCAGCTTGCACGTCTTTAAGCGCCACCACCGTGGGTTCTCGCCGAGTCAAAGACGACAATGCGCCTGCAGCCTTGCCTTCAGAAGCGGCAGCGGCCGGGCGCACCTTTATCTCGCGAAATGTGTTCCAAGCGCCGCAAGCGGGACAGCGTCCTACCCATTTGACCGACTCTTGTCCACACTCGCTACACACATACATCGTTTTATCTTTTGCCATTGCGGAGCGTCTATTCAAGTTCTCCCAATTCTTTTCGCCAAGCTGCCAATTCGTTGCGCAGTTGCTGAAGGTCGTGAATGACCTCTGCGGTCTGCACCTCGCCGCTGTGGTTTTTCTTCAACACGTCACGTGCGGCTGCAATCTTGAGGCCTCGCACTTTGACGAGATTGTGCACCAGACGCACCTGTTCAAGGTCGTCTTTGGTGTAACGTCGTGCCTTGCCGCCAGTCTTCTTGGGCGAGATTTGTGGAAACTCTTTTTCCCAGAAGCGGAGTGTGCTTTCGGCCACGCCGAACTGTTCGGCGACTTCTCCAATGGAGTAGAATTGCTTGAGGTCTTTGGATGAGTTTATCATAATCGGCGAATATCGGAGGGTGAGTTTATTGCTCGAAAACGTTTTCAATCTCCACGACATAAACATCGTGCAGTCCGCCACCGGGCTTGTCGTGATACCAGCGCTCGAGTGCGGCTTTGTCAATAAAGCCGTCGGCCGTCAGTCGTGTCTTGTAGAGTTTTCGGCCTTCAATGGTGAGCCGAGCCTGCTCAAAAGAGACATTTCCGCCTGGCGTGGCCACCGGACGCAATCCGGTCTCTTTCACTTTGTCGTAGTCGCGACCCGACTTGGTGCCGCAGAAATTCAAAATATCCTTGTCTGCCTCGTCAAAGAAGGTCAAAGTGAGGCGGTCGTTTTGCTCCACGAAGTCGTGGGTATATCGTTCGGGCCGTATGAAAACAAAGGCTACAGGTTTGCCCCAAAGGAAGCCCACTCCACCCCAAGAGGCTGTCATAGTGTTGAAGTGTTGAATATCTCCGGCCGTTATCAGCATCCATTCTTTGCCAATAATGCTGATGATGTCTTCTTTGGCCAATCTGGAAAGGTCTGTCTGTTTCATGTGTTTGTGGTTTTGTTGGAGTGTTTGATAAGACCGCAGTCTCTTTTTGGCAAAGATACGTAAAAACTCACGCTTATGGCATTTGCCAGCATCAAAA
Organism: Prevotellamassilia sp.; assembly: GCA_018383375.1. GTDB lineage: Bacteria > Bacteroidota > Bacteroidia > Bacteroidales > Bacteroidaceae > Alloprevotella. The sequence goes on from JAHAWW010000291.1 coordinate 6,904, forward strand.
ACGACAACACGGCAGAACTGTGTAGAGTCACAGTCTGCCGTGCGAATGAGTTTCTTAGGAAATGTCTTGTTTAGGCTTCTCCTTGGGGCAATACGGAAACGACGCTGCGGTCAGCTTTACCGCGCTTGAAGTTAACTACGCCGTCAACGAGGGCATAAAGCGTATGGTCGCTGCCCATGCCTACGTTCTTGCCGGGATGATGTACAGTACCGCGCTGACGCACGATGATGTTACCAGCGATGCAGGTCTGGCCACCCCAAATCTTAACGCCTAATCTCTGTGAAGCCGATTCACGGCCGTTCTTAGAACTACCAACACCTTTCTTATGTGCCATTTTTCTGAGTCTTTAATAGGGTTAAGCGATTACTTGTTTAATTGTCAGTTGAGTGTACTGGTGGCGATAACCATTCAGTTTGCGATAGCCTTTGCGACGTTTTTTGTGGAAAACGAGCACTTTGTCGCCCTTAACGAGGGGATCAATCACTTCGCATACTACTTTGGCACCGGCTACGGTAGGAGCACCTACGGTAATCTGGCCGTTGTTGTCGACCAACAACACTTTCTCAAATTCAACAGTCTGACCGCCTTCGGCCTCGGCCATGTGGTTGACGAAGAGCTTCTTGCCTTCCTCTGCCTTGAACTGCTGACCGTTAATCTCTACGATTGCGTACATTATATCTATGTGTATAAACGGGTTTTACCGGGAGGCGGACTGCAACCGCAGTCTCTTGTTTAGCCCCTTCGGCCTCTAAATGCGGGGCAAAATTACAATATTTTTTTCAACTGCAAGTCCAAACGTGTTCTTTTTTTGCTCTTTACAAAATAATATTGGGAGAGAAATGCGTTTCTCTCCCAATATATTGATGGTGTGATGGTATCACTTGGATTATTTCACCAGAACCTTTTGACCGTTGATGATATAAATACCACCCTTCGACACGCCTTTGACACGGCGGCCACTGAGGTCAACGATGATGGTTTGGCCGGCTTTGCCTTCAGAGAGGACGTCGCCAATGCCGTCAACCACGTTTTCCTTATAGACGACTTTGACTGTCACATTGTCGGCCACGGCCGTGAGGGCATCGGCACCAACAATCTGCTGCAGTGTGTAGTTGTCGATGGTGGGGGCATTAAGCACGTAAGCCTCGCCTGCCTTCACCATAGCTTTCGTCTGAGCGGCAACAGCCACATCGTTTTCGTCGACATACTGAATAATCACGTCGAAATAAGGCTCAACGAAGTATTCGAATACTTTGTAGGGGTGACCGGGGTCGTTCCAGCCTACGAGTGCACCATTGTCAAGACCATCCCAGCAAACGCCGTTGGTGCCTTTAATCTTAAAGGTGCCATCGCTGTTTTTGGTGAAGGTCCAAACTGCGCCGCTAGTTGACAAGGTCGGAGCCACAGCTTGCGTAGTCATTGAAGGCACATAGAGTCCGACGAGCTCATTTTTAACCTTGAAACCACTTCCAGAGGCTTCGAGAGTCCATACGGTATAGGGGTCTGCACCGTTTTCGACGCTCTTGACAGAGTAAACCTTATTGTCGGTGGGCACTACGCGGCGGTAGCCGTAGCGGTCGGCATGGGCATCGTAAATCACGTAACTCTTGCCGGCTTCAACTGCTTCAACTGCTTCGCCGAGTTTCTTCACACCGAAGTGACCGGTGGTTGAATACACGGCATTGATGATGGTGTCTTTATCCAACGTCATGGTGGCACCGTCGGCCACGTCGGCTGATACGAAGGTGAAGTAGGGCAACTCAGGCAAAGCCACCGTATAGGTTTCGCCTACCGGAGAAGCGTCTTCAAGCGTCTCTACCAAGGCACCATTCTCTGTGCGGCAGATGGTCGTTACGGCATAAGCTGAGCGCTGATAAACCACGGTCACAACGTTGTCTTCTGCCGTGGCGCTCTTGACGGTGTGGTTTTTGATTTCAGGGCAAAGCGGAGTCAATTCGGTCACGTCTTCGGCCACGCTACGCTTGAAGCTGCCGAGTGAGTTGCCGTTTTCATCTTCACAGTTGAAGGTCACAACCTTGACGGGAATAATTGTCCAAGCTGCACCCTGCAGGCGCACAGCATTGGCGCCGCCGACGGTTGAACCGGAACTGATGACAGAGGGCTGTGTGCCGGAGTTGGCAGGTACGGGGAACATATTCCTTCCGGCAGAAGCAAAGGTGAAGTCTTCTTCATCGATGTTCCAAATCAGCGTCTGCACCGTTTCGGCAGTGGCCATAGCTACGGGATAGCCGACTTTGCCGGTGGCTGAAGAGGCGGGCGCACCAATGTAGCGGCCTGTCTCCACATTCTTGAGGGCGAGTGTATCGAGACCGTCGGCACCCATCTTGGTGCTGGTCACTTCCCACGCGGTGTTGGCCCACACGTCGGTGGAGTGGCGCAGATTGGCACTGGTGCCATCGTCCACGATAGAGATGTTTTCAAATCCGTCTACCGAGCAGACAAACTGATAGGTCTTGCCGACTTCGGGCACACCGAGCGACTGTTTAAAGGTGACGTAGGCGGCGTCGAGCTGAGCAGCATAGGCAGCGAGTTGGTCTGCGGTCATGGCGTCGAGATTGACATCGGCCACCACGCCTTGGAGAGCGGCGGCTTCGGTAGCACCATAACGTCCAAGCTGTTTGTCGCTGCCGGTGTAGGTCTTGGCCTTGCTTAGCACAGCCTTCACTTCGGCTACCTTTGCGGCCACTTCGGCATTGTCTACAATCTCAAAGTCAGGCACGCAAGTCCACAAACCACCGTTGCCGTCGGCAGGGTTTCCATAGACATTGACCGCATAACCTTGTCCGCCAAGAGAGGCGTTGAGATATTTCGTGGTCAAGTTTTTGCTATTGATGCTATAATAATAGTTGTCGCCATTCTGACCATAACCACTTGCATGCTGTGCCAAGAGGAAGTCGTAATGTTTGGCATTTGGGTCATAGGTCCACCGGCCTGCGTTGCTGTCGACAGTCGGTGTAGAATTGAGTGAGCCTGTAGGCTCGGCTCTGCAGACCAGCGCGTAATAGCCGGGGTTGTTAGGGTCTTCTTCAAAGGCCCAGAACTGATAGTCGTAGGCGGCATCGCCCTCGTTGACCTGAGCGGCGGTCCAGATGATATTCACAGCAGCGCCATTGCCACTCTTGTCAGCAATAATTGGAGAGCCTTCGCGCAACAGTTCGATGCACTTGCCGGCACGCTCACCGGTAGCGTTGGTCACCAAGCGATAATAATAAGGAGTTGCGGCGGTCGAAGACTTGGGCATCACCATACCTTGAGGATCACTGCCCTCGCCCATATAGTCCTTATTATAAAGGTAGCCACCATAGTTGAGCAGCACGCTATCGGCGGTGATGCGCTTACAGAAGCTGGTGAAGTCTTTCTTGTTTTTGGGTGTCCAACCGGCCTCTGCTATGGCAATCAAGCGCGGCAGGGCAAGATATTCCATATATTCGCGGTCTGAGACGTGCTCGGTCCAGAAGGTTCCCTGCACACCGGTGTAATATTTGGCATTTTCGGCAGTAATGTTGTCACCGCAGGCTTCTTCGTTATAAGTTTTCTGAACGTTGTCGGTACCGTCACCGGCGCCGGGAGGCTCGTTGGGGTCGGTGCTTTGTTTGCGGTTGATATAGTAAGGTCCCCAAGGCGTATAGACGTTGTTGAGCTTGAGACCGGCTGCCTGAGCGGCCGAAGAAGCGGCTGGCATCCAGCAGAAGACAGTGGCTTCGGCCTGCTGGATGAGTTGGGTGTCTGCACCTGAAGCCGAGATGGCTTCGTTCCACACCACGAGTTTGCGGCCATTGGCTTTGATGAAGTCACCCATGTCTTTGATGAAGTGACTCTGCAGGGCGCGATAGCTGGAGAGGCCGAGTTGCTGATACATGGTCTGACAGGCGGCATTGCCTTCCCAGGCAGAGGTAGGACATTCGTCGCCACCGATGTGAATGTATTCGTAGGGGAAGATATCCATCAACTCAGTGAGGATATCTTTGCAGAACTGCACGGCTGCAGAATCAGCCACATTGAGCACGTCGGCAGAGATACCGCCGTCAATCCACACTGAGCGTGAGGCGTTGGGAGTGCAACTATACTCGGGATAGGCCACGAGGGCTGCGGTGAAGTGACCGGGCATATCGATTTCGGGGATGATTTCGATATGACGCTCTTTGGCATAGGCCACAACGTCTCTAAGCTGCTCCTGGGTGTAGAAGTAGGGTCCGTAGGGTTTGTTAATCCAATATTGTCCCTGTTCCAAGTCGGTGAAGCGACTGTTGGGCGCGATGCTTCCCACGCTGGTAAGTTTGGGATACTTCTTGATTTCGACACGCCAGCCCTGGTCGTCTGAGAGGTGCCAGTGGAAGCGGTTCATCTTGTAGTAGGACATCACGTCAATCATACGTTTCACTTCGTCGATGGTGAAGAAGTGGCGCGACACGTCGAGCATGAAACCACGATAGCTGAAACGCGGTTGGTCGACGATATTCACCACCGGCAAAGCATAGCTGGTGACGGCGGCGTCTTGTTTGCCGGCCATCACATTGGCGGGCAACATTTTCTTCACGCTCTGGAAAGCGAAATAAAGACCGATGGGTGCGCTGGCTTCGATAGCCACGCTACTTGAGGTCACGGTGAGTTTGTAGCCCTCTTCGGCTCTATCAGCAGCATAAGCCACGCTGAAGAGCGCGTCAGTGGCAGCATTGTCCACCGTGGCGGTGTAGCCCGTGGCGGCATTGAAGGCTTCCACAAACTTCGTCACCTCGGCAGCCATCTCGTCTGAGAGTCCCGAAGTGGCAATCTTGAATTGTTGCGGCAAGACCAACTCTCCCGTGCCTTGTGTCATGCTCAAAGGCGTCGGGGTGAGGTTTACAAACTGCTGAGCTGCCGCTGCAAAGGGCAGACACATCAACAGCATAAACAGTCCGAGTAATCTGTTTTTCATAGAAACAATTAAGGTTGTAAAGAATGAATAAATAAAGAAGATTCAAGATGAAAGGCACGACACTTTGGCACCGCGCACAAAATGTGCCTATAAGATGGGGCAAATATACAACATATTTGATAAAACAAACAAACTTTCACCTCCAAAATCACCATGGGCAGGCCAAAGGCTGCAGGTCGGGGGTAATATGCTAATTTAACATAAGATAGGATGCGGTTCGGCAATCTAAACAAGCTTATTGCGCTCACCTTTCACTATCTTTGCATTATGATTTCTACCATTCATCAAAATTCGTTTCGCGCGTGGCTGTTGGCGGCTCGGCCAAAGACGCTCACGGCTGCGCTCATTCCCGTGGTCACGTCATCGGCTTTAGCTTATAGCCATTCGGCCTTCAGCTGGGTGCCGGCCGTGCTGTGCGTAGTCTTTGCCGCATTGATGCAAATAGCGGCCAATTTCATCAACGACCTTTTTGATTTTCTCAAAGGAACCGACGGCCCCGAGCGACTCGGCCCGAAACGGGCCTGTGCCCAAGGTTGGATTAGCGTGAAGGCCATGCGCATAGGCATCGGAGTGGCATTGGTTTTGGCCTGTAGTGCCGGTCTTTGTCTGCTTCCTTATGGCGGCTGGACGTTGGTGTTGCTGGGAGTCGCTTGCGTGGTTTTCGCTTTTCTCTACACCACGCTGTTGAGTTATTGTGGCTTTGGCGACGTATTGGTATGGGTGTTTTTCGGATTTGTTCCGGTGGCTGGTACCTACTATGTCCAGGCCGGCAGTTTTCCGGCCGAGGTGTGGTGGCTTGCAGCTGCTTCGGGTTTGGCTACAGACACACTGCTTGTGCTCAACAACTTTCGCGACCGCGACACCGACCGCACAGCCGGCAAACGCACCATCATCGTGGTCTTGGGAGAGCGTTTCGGCAGTCTATTTTATTTGGGGCAAGGCGTGGCAGCCTATCTGTGTGTGGCGGCACTGACGTTCTATAGTTACCGTTTCGCCGCCATTTTACCTGCAGTCTATCTCATTCCTCACTTCTTGACTTGGCGCGAAATGGTGCGCATCGACCGAGGCATGGCACTCAACCGCATTTTGGGCTTAACGTCGCGCAACATGCTCTTTTTTGCCTTGCTCGTGGCAGCGGCATTGTTACTAGAATGACCTCTCTGCGGCTCAATCCTTACGCCAAAAAAGAAGTGGCGAAAACCGTTCAACTCTGCACAAATTGGCAGAAATTCGCCATTTCATCGCAGATTTTGGATGTAGAGTTGCCCGTTCAAACTATGCACAACCTCACATTCATGCCGGCATTCTGCACAGCAAAGGCTGTCACACCATAAAGCCATCCTTTTGAGACAGTGTGGATAAAAAACCGCCCCAAAACGTGTCCGGTGGTTAATAAAGTTGCTAACTTTGGCTTGTTATCATACGCTCATTGGCTCATTCGTCTACCCCTAATTCGCCATTTCCTTCACGCTTTATA
>JAHAWW010000293.1 GCA_018383375.1 Prevotellamassilia sp.
TTTCGTCGGCACGCTCGGGCTTGATGCGTCCTATCATGCTGCCCGTTTCGAGACTGAGGCACTGGCCGTGCTCGACCGGGTGTTTGCCGAGCGCGATGTGGCCATCCTTTCCGGCGGGTCTATGCTCTATATCGACGCCGTTTGTCGCGGCATCGACGAGATGCCCGACATCCGTCCCGAGGTGCGTCATGAGATGAAACAACGCCTTGAGCATGAGGGGCTTGAAGCATTGGCAGCCGAGTTGGCCGTGCGCGATCCTGCCTATCACGCCGAGTGTGACCTGTGCAACCCCGTGCGTGTGGTCCATGCCCTTGAGATATGCCACCAAACCGGTCGGCCGTTTTCATCCTTCAGAACAAGTCGGGCCAAAGAACGGCCTTTCCGCATCGTGAAAATAGGTCTGCGCCGCGAGCGTACCGACCTTTTTGCACGCATTGCAGCGAGGGTGGGGGAGATGCAGGCCGAGGGACTCGTCGACGAAGCCCGGCGTCTGCTGCCTTACCGCCACCTCAAAGCCCTCAACACCGTGGGCTACAAAGAACTTTTCACCCATTTCGACGGCCTATGGAGCCTCGAGCAGGCATTGGAGAAAATCTGTCGCAACACCCGCGTCTATGCCAAGAAACAGATGACGTGGCTGCAAAAAGACACTTCCGTGCACTGGTTTCACCCCGAAGATTTGGCCGGCATTACGAAATTTTTGCGTGAGAATAGGGTCTGAAACGCCTGAACGCGCTACATTTGCATCATAAATCATACAACCGCCCTTAACAAGGGGTATGCCCACGCTTCAACCATTGCCCGACATGCCCATGCAGTTGGGCTTTTGTTTACCCAGCCGGTCGGTACATTTCAGTCTGAAGGCCGACGGCGTTAGTCTATATTTATTATGAGCGACAACGAGAAAATAGGCATTTTGCGCCGTGTCAGTGCCTTTTTCGCTTTTCTCTGGCGATGTGTTCGCCGTTTCGGGTCCTGGTATAAGGGACTCTATAAAGGACACAAGTGGTGGTTCAAATTGTTTGTCTTGATTTGCACCTTCATCTTCTTAATCTTCTTCTACGTTTTTGCCGTGATGGTCAATCTTTTCTGGCTTTTCGGCAAATCCCCCTCTACTGACGACATCATGCATCCCGATATGCCCGAGGCCTCCATTATCTATAGTGCCGACGGCAAGGTTTTGGGTAAATTCTTCACCGAAAACCGTCAGCCTGTAGGCTATAACGATATCAGTCCCAACTTTTTCCAGGCCCTCATCTCTACAGAAGACGAGCGCTTCTACAGACACAGTGGCATCGACTTCCAAGGTATGGTGGCCGCGGCCAAAGACGCTGTGGGCGGACGGGCACGTGGTGCCTCCACCATCTCGCAGCAGCTGGTGAAGAATATGTTCAAAATCCGAACCGACAAGAAATACGGCACCGGCCTGCTGGGCAAAATCCCCGGTGTGGGACTGGCCATCATGAAGACCAAAGAGATGGTCATTGCCGTGCAACTTGAGTGGGGCAACGCTAAAGACAGCATCCTCACCATGTATGCCAACACCGTCGACTTCGGTTCTAACTCCTTCGGCATCAAGACGGCGGCCAAAACCTATTTCAACAAGAAACCCTCCGAACTCAACGTCGAAGAGGCTGCCGTGTTGGTGGGTATGCTCAAAGCCACCTCGACCTACAATCCCCGCATCAATCCCAAGCAGAGCCTTAAGCGCCGCAATGTGGTGCTTGACAACCTTTATGCTCACAGGGACGATATGGCCAAACACTTCGGTCGCGCGGCTATTCAGACTAAGGCCCAGCTCGACTCCCTCAAGGCCCTGCCGCTCAAACTCAACTACACCGTCGAGAGTGTCTATGACGGCCAAGCCCTCTACTTCCGTCAGGCCGTGGCCGATTATATCAAGGAAAACTGTCCTAACGTAGACCCCTACACCGACGGACTTAAAATCTACACCACCCTCGACTCGCGTATGCAGCAATATGCCGAGGAGGCCGTCAAGGAGCAGATGCAGCAGGTGCAACGCAGTTTCGACAACCATTGGCGCGGCCTGGGCGAGCCGTGGCGCGACGCCAAAGGTCAGGTCATACCGGAATTTATTGAAAACATCGCGCGCCAGACCAACTACTATAAGCAGCTTTCGGCCCGCTTCCCGGACAGCGAAGACTCCGTTTGGCACTACCTCAACAAGCCTCACGCCGTGCATCTCTTTGATTATGACGGCGGCCACACCGAGCAGATGAGCACGATGGACTCCATACGCTATATGGTCAAATATATGCACACGGGTTTCGTGGCTATGGAGCCGGCCACCGGTCATGTCAAGGCCTACGTCGGCGACATTGACTACAAGACTTGGGAGTATGACAAAGTCAAGGCCATGCGCCAACCGGGCTCCACCTTTAAGCTCTTTGTCTACGCCACCGCCATGAAGCAGGGATGGACCCCCAGCGACGCCCGTCTCAAAGACTCCTACATCCGCGAGGAAGTCTACGACCCCAAGCGCGACACCACCACCATCTGGCAACCGCATAACGCCAACGGCCGTTTCAGCAACGCCAACATCCCCCTCCGCTCGGCCTTCGCCCAGAGTGTCAACACCATCGCTGTGAAACTGGGCAAGGAAGTGGGCATCGATAAGGTCATCGAGACAGCCCAAGAGATGGGCATCACTTCAAAGCTCGACAACATCCCTTCGCTGCCACTTGGTTCCAGCGACGTCTCGCTCTTCGAGCTGGTCAATGCCTATGCCACCGTGGCTAATGGCGGAGAGCACGTCGACCCCGTATTGGTAACCCGCATAGTCAACCGCGACGGCGAAGTCATCTATGAAGCGGAACCCAAGAGAGAGCAGGCGCTCGACGCCACTTCGGCCTTCTATATGCAGCAAATGCTCGAGGCCGGCGTGCGTGACCCCGGCGGCACCTCGCAGACCTTGGGCGCTTCGACCTATCTCGGACGCTTCAACGGGCGCATTGATTTCGGTGGCAAGACCGGTACGTCAAACAACCATTCCGATGCTTGGTTTGTCGGTGTCACCCCGGCCCTCGTCGGTGGTGCCTGGGTGGGTGGTGAATACCGCAGCATCCACTTCCGCACGGGCCGCCTCGGCCAGGGCAGCCGTACGGCCCTGCCCATCTTCGGTCTGTTTATGAACAAGGTGTTGAACGACCCGCAACTCGCAACCCGTTATCTCAAACGCTACGGCGCACCGCCTGCCGGCATAGACGCTTCGAGCTATAAGTCTACCTATTATGCGCCGCCTGCCGACAACGACTCCACCGCCGGCGACAGTCTCCACCAGCCGGCCACCGAGTTTGGCGAAGACCTCCCGGGAGCGCCTGCTCACGATGAAGTTCCGGCACACAATCCGGCCAATGTCCCGGCCGGCGAGTCTACGTCGCGTCACGACAGTCACAATGCCAACGGCGCCGACGCCTATTTCGAGTGACACTAAAACGCGAGCCGCAATTTTGCGGCTCGCGTTTGTTTTTATCGTCAATATCCTTTTACCCTTTTATTTCTTGACAAACTTTCCCGACTTTATGACGGTGCCGTCCGGGCCTATGAAGCGGAAAAGGTAGCAGCCTTGCGGCAGTGGCGCGTGGTTGAGGTCGGCTTCGGGCCGAGTCTGCCACAATGGCCGGCCGTGCAGGTCGAAGACGTCGAGGCGCACGGCATCGGTCAGGCCAACGCCGACGCGGTCAATGCCCGACACCGTCATGATGTTGTCGTCGATCCACGCTATGCGGTGGCTCATCCAGTCTTTCACATCATTCAGACGGGCGACGGACGTGTAGCCACGGCCCGACAGTTGGCGGCTCACGTCGATGGCCTCGTGTTCCCGCTTCAGCACTATGCCGATGGAGTCGGTCACCTTAGAATAAAGATGGTCTTTC
>JAHAWW010000298.1 GCA_018383375.1 Prevotellamassilia sp.
CAAACCGCAAAGGTTTCGGAGGAAACCTTTGGGACGAAATGAATTAATTTCGTGTATATTTAATTGATTGGTTGGGGATGTGTCGCCGTGAGGCGCTGCATCCCCTTTTTGTTTACTATCCCCTCTACCGTGATTAAAGGTGACTGAACCGTTCAGTCACAGCAAAAGGCATAAAATCAGTGGGTTAGCTGGCGTGTGATTGTGTGATTGGGAAAAAGGTAACTTTTTGGGGGTATAGAGATGCGTAAAAGAGCCCCAAAAACGACCAACAATGATGTGCCCGTCAGCCGGTTGGTCAATCCTGAGGGGCCGGTTCGGGCAGAAGGAAACCTTCGCGGCGAAGCATCTCGCGAAGGTCAGACTGCACACGGGCATAGGCCGGGGCTGTGACGTAACCGGTGTGGCGACGGAGCATTTCTTCCACAGACGACACGGCGTGCTGATAGGCCGAAAGCTCGTTTTGCATCTGCACGGCGTGAAGGGCCAGATGGCGGATTTGTTTTTCGCGCTCACGCCGCAAGGCCTCACACACCCCCGAGAGCATAGGCGAGACGATGCCGTCGAAGAGATCGTGGCCGCGCATATAGAGATAGGTGGTCTCGGGCGTCAAACCTATGGCGAGGAGTTCGTTCATGAGCGGCTTGTAGGTCTTGCGGCCGGAGGGGAAGGCTTTTTGCAGACGGTTGATTTTGGCATTGACGCGATGGCGCAAGGCTTCGATGGTCTGCTCGGGATGGGCAAAGTTGAGGTGCTCAAGCACCACGATGTGGTAAAAGTCGAGCATCGAGAACGTCTTATAAGCGCCATAGCGATAGGCCCAAATGTTCCACACGAATAGCGGCCAGATGGTTGTGGAATATTGCTTCATAAACGCCTCAAAGTCAAAAATCTTGCGGTCGTTGAGCGTGGCCATCACACACACCTCGTGCAGGGCAGGCGCATAACACTGGTAGTTTTCGATGGCATAATAATAGGTGTGGAAAATATATGGATTGTGACAGAGTTCGGCCGAGGTTTCTGTGGCACCCTGCATCAAATAGTCGTAGTCGGCGTCGACACAGGCTATCATACAGCCACCGAGCCGGGGACCGAGGTCGTTGGCCATGGCCGTCTTTTTGCCTTTGCAAAGTGTGGAGCGCGAGGGCAGCATCACCTCAAAATAAAATTGTTCGGTCTCAAGCGGCCTGAGCAGGTTGCTCCAAAAAAAGATGTCTTCGTAGCTCTCCACATAGACCACAATCTTTTGCCGCGCACCGCGCCCCCGCATGCGGTTGGCAGCGGCTATGAAGTCGGAGTTAAGATTTTGAGAAAGACGTCGGGCCATAGTTTTTCGTCAAAAAAACTATTTGTGAAAAAATGGTCAGAGTGTGATGTCGCCCACTTCGGTGACAGCATCTTCCCAGCCGTCCATGATGACGGCCGGCGAATGGGTGGTGAGCACTATCTGTGCGTTGGGGTTGAGTTCGCGCACCATCGTGATGAGGCGCTTTTGCCATTCAAAATGCAGGCTCGCTTCGGGCTCGTCCATAAAAAGCACATAGGGCTGTTCGTCTTCGGTGAGCGCCGTGAGCAGGATGACGAGTATTTGTTTTTCCCCGCTTGAAAGCAAGTAGGGCGGCAGTGTCTCGTCATATTGCAAGAACGTGAGTTCGTTGCTCATGCGGTCAATGCGTTTGCCCGTCTCGCTGAAGAGCTCGTCGACGAGGTCTTGGAAGCGTGTTTTGAGGGCAGCGGCGTTGGCGGCCTTTTCGCGTGTGGCCGGGTCGCCAGCCGAGAGCATCTGTATCATGCGGTTGGCCACGTTGACCTGATAGTCGAGATAGCGGCGCTGGAGCAGGTAGAGCTGCCAATCGAGCTCTGTGGCCACTCTGAGGTCGCCCAGCGAGGCCATCTTGTCGGCCATGAGCAGTTTGCGGTCGAAACTCCTGATGATGTCGTAGCGTATGCCGGTGGCGTCAGACGGGTCGAAGTCGATGGTGACGCCCAGTTGGCTGCCGCCTTTTATTTCGCCGCTGGCCGGTATGGCACGCAGATGTTGCACGAGACGGTTGATGATGGTGCTTTTGCCTGCACCGTTGCTGCCGCTGAGCACGTTCACATCGGGGCGCAGGGTCCACACGATGTGTTTATGCCCGCTCCACAGACTGCTGATTTCGATGTGCTTAATGTGGTTGGCCAGTTTTATCATAAGACGAATAGAATAGGGTTAAGACTGTCGCGACAAAGTCCGGGCAGCTACATGGCCGGACGGCAGAGCCTCGGTGTTTTGCCACACGACAAATGTAGGAAAAACTGATTAACAAGCGTCAAAAGGCATCTGTAAAAAACGTGTATTCGTCTGCAAAAAAGGCGAAATGGTCTATTTTAGCCTTTATGGCGGCAGTGTTTTGTGGATATTGGGCTAACTTTGCAGGCGTCTGAGCATGTGCAGACCGTAGGGCAGACCTCACCGACACCATACGGTTGCACCAATTTATGCCCCCGACATTCTCACCGGAATAACCATCACAGATTTATGAGATACTACTTAACTACCTTACTGCTCTTGATGTGTGTGCTGCCCATGGCGGCTCAGCGTTATGTCATCACGGGCCAAGTGAAAAATGCCAAATCGGGCGCTGCCGTGGAGTATGCCTCAGCGGCTTTGTTGCGTGCCGACAGTTCGGCGGTGACCGCCGTCATGACCGAAGAAGACGGTTCGTTTCGTCTGTCTGCCCGCAGCGCCGGCCAGTTTATCGTGAAACTCTCGTATGTGGGTTTCAACACTTCCTTCACGCCCGTCACGCTCACTGCCGCCAACGACTCCGTTTCGGTAGGTACGATTAAACTTGAGTCTAACGACCACGTGCTCGGCACCGCCACGGTGTCGGTCACGGCAGCAAGGGTGGAGCAGAAAGAAGACACCACCATGTTTAATGCCGCAGCCTATCGTGTGCCGGAAGGCTCGACGCTCGAGGCCCTCGTAGACCAGTTGCCGGGTGTCGAAATAGACGACAACGGCACCATCAAGTGGAACGGTAAGGAAGTGAAAGAGCTACTCGTCAACGGCAAGGACTTTTTCAAAGGCGACACCAAAGTGGCCATGAAAAACCTGCCCACCAATATGGTGAGCAAGATTAAGGCTTATGACAAAAAGAGTGACTATGCCGAGATGACCGGTATTGACGACGGCGAGGAGACGACTGTACTCGACATCGTGACGAAACGCGAACTCAACGAGTCGTGGGTGAGCAATGTAGACCTGGGCATTGGCACCAAAGACCGTTACAGCGGAAAAATCTTTGCCACCCGCTTCACCGACACGAGCCGCATCTCAGCCTATGGCAGCGCCAATAACGTGGGTGACAGAGGCTTCGGTGGTCCCCGTGGCTTCGGCGGTAGCACAGGTCTCACCGCCACCAAAGAGGCCGGCCTCGACTTCGCATGGGAAAACGGCAAGAAAAAAAACGAAGCCGGTCGTCTCGAACTCGGTGGCAACGTGAACTATCGCCACACGGGAACCGATGTGGTGCGCACCACCTCGTCTGAAACCTTCCTCTCGGGCGGCGGGAGCAGCTCGTTTGGCGAGAGTGCCAGCTTCAACCGCTCCACATCGACCAGTGTCAACGCCAGACTCAATCTCCAGTGGAGCCCCGACTCAATGACCCAGGTGAGTTTCCGCCCCTCTTTCTCTTATAGCCAAAACGACGGCTCGTCGGTGAGCCGCTCGGGTACGTTCAACAGCAATCCCCACGCAATTGCCGGAATGTATTCACCCCTCGACAGCCTCTATGCCGCCATGCTGCCGCAAGAACTGCAAGCCATAGCCGTCAACCGCAACGACAGCCGAAGCCTCACCGAAGGCAACAGCAAAAGCGTGAGCGGCACACTCAACATCACCCGCCGACTGGGCTCTAATGGCCGCAACGTATCAATGAGAGCCACCGGTGGCTACACCCATTCTGAAAACGAGGCCTTCTCTCTCTCAGACATCCGCTATTATCAAGGCAATCATGCCGGCAACTTGGTCAACCAATACAGCGACTCGCCCTCCAAGTCATATAATTATGGTATTCGTCTGGGCTATGTGGAGCCACTGGGCAAAAAACTGTATGCCGAACTGCGCTATAGCTACAATTATCGCTATACCGACCAAGACCGCTCACGCTACAACCTCGACAGCCTCGGTGGCGTCTGGGCCGATTATCAATCTGCTCTTGAAGGTTTCGGCACCTTGCCCACCGTCGACGACTGGATGAACGCCGCACGCGACGACTACAACAGCCAGTATGCCACCTATAAATATTATAACCAATCCGTCAACCTTGGCTTGCGCTATAACACCGAGGCCATACGCTTCAATGCCGGCGTCGAACTGGCACCCGAAAAAACCAAACTCAACTACCAGCGCTTCGGGCAAAACATCGATACGCTCATCACCCGAGACGTCTTCAACGTGTCGCCTCAAATCCGCTTCAGATATCGTTTCAACAAAACCACAAACCTCGACATCCGCTACCGCGGCTCTTCGTCGCAGCCTTCGATGACCGATCTCATCGCCGTGGTCGACGACTCAAACCCGCTCAGCGTGTCAATGGGTAATCCGGGATTGAAGCCTTCATGGACCGACAACATCACCATCAACTACAACGGATATGATCCCGAAAAGCAAATGGGCATGCATGCCGGCGTGAACTTCTCACGCACCAACCGCTCGGTGAGCAACCGAATGGTCTATGACGAAACTACCGGTGTGCGCTATACCCGCCCCGAAAACATCAACGGCAAATGGAACGCCGGCGGTCGCTTTATGATCAATACAGGGTTTGGTCCGAAAAAGATGTTTACCGTTCAGTCTTTCTCGTCGGTCAATTATAGCAATGACGTGGGCTACATCAGCCGATTGGGCGATGGCGGCACGAGCATCGGTGCTGCAGCAGGTTATATCGATGGCAGTTACGACGGCTACGACCGTATGTTTAAAGCCGTGGGGTCGGAGAAAAATACCACCCGCACTCTCGGCCTCAGCGAACATATGCGTTTGGCCTATCGAGCAGACTGGTTTGATGTGGGACTGCTTGGTCGCGTCAACTATCAACATGCTCGTGCCACCCTGCAAGACAATGCCAATATGGACACTTGGAACTTTGCCTATGGTGCCAATGTCAACATCAATATGCCCTGGGGTATGAGCCTCTCTACCGACATTCGCATGAGTTCGCGCCGTGGCTACGCCGCTTCTTCGATGAACACCAACGAGCTCCTTTGGAATGCCCAGCTCTCGCAGTCGTTCCTCAAAGGAAAGGCCGCCACGATTAGTTTCCAAGTCTACGACATCCTGCATCAACAGAGCAACGTGTCGCGCTCGCTCACAGCCTCTATGCGTAGCGACTCTTGGAACAATGCCATCAACGCCTACTGTATGGTTCATTTCATCTACAAACTCAACATCTTCCCAGGCGGTAGTACCCAAAGCGGCAACAGCAAAATGCCTGAAGAGCGCAGTCGAGGCGGTTTCGGGCCCGCCAGCCGTGGTGCCATGCCCATGCATCCTATGGGCGGTGCAGGCCGCGGCGGTTTCTAAATCAAGCCCTCAAATCTCTTCTTAAGACAACAATATCCCGGTTCGTGACATATGTCGGCATGTTTTTCCGCAATGCTCACGAATCGGGCTTTTTTCTCAGCCAAGCTTTTATGCCCTCTCGTCACGCTGCGACCGTAACATTAGCGCATCAAAAAGCCTTTCCCCCACATAAAACCACGCAAAAACTACGCAAAAAGCCGTCAAACCATAAAAAATCCGCCAAATCATTTGTCAGTTAATAATATTTGCCTATCTTTGCACTCGCAAAACAACAAGGTGCCATAGCTCAGTTGGTAGAGCAAAGGACTGAAAATCCTTGTGTCCCCGGTTCGATTCCTGGTGGCACCACGAAGAATTACAGCAAAAAGACGAGAACCTCTGAATTTTAACGAATTCAGAGGTTTTCTTTTTGCTTCAACTGTGCAAAACAAAGTTTCGCTGGGTGTTCACTTGTAGCTGACAAGCGTTTAAGGAGCGGGCTGAAGGCCCAGCAAGCGCATAGCCCAGGGCTATGTGCTCGTAGCCCCTTCGGGGCGTGTCTTGAACGCTTGCGCTTATTCTCTGATTCAACTTGCGAATCTTGAATAGCTTATATATAATATATATATAGG
>JAHAWW010000299.1 GCA_018383375.1 Prevotellamassilia sp.
TTTCGCTCACGTTGGTGGGCGCAAGCTTAACGAGCAGTTGCGGATTTTTGATGATTTGCACCTTTTCAAACGCACTGCCGCTTGTGGCAAAGCGGTTGAGATTGGGCGCAGCGTCGTAGAACCACACATTCAGCCCCTTCTCAAAGTCTTCGCGAGAGGCTGCTTGTGCCAGCTTTACGCCCTTGCCGGCCACTTGGGCGCTCACCTTCTTGGGCGCAGCAGAGACATTGATGCGCAACTCCGTCTCTTTGTTCGGCTCAAAGCCCTGGAAGTCGCCAATGGTGGGCTCGATGGTCACGACGAGCTTGTCTTTGTTGACGGCGGTGCCCACGAGCGTGCGTGTGTTGCGACCGCTGAGGTATTCTTGAGTGAGGCCGTCGTCGTCGTATTCTTGAAATTCGCAGCCACTTTCGGCATAGATTTCATAGGCTCGATAGTCGGCGCGTATCTGCGAGGGGTTGTTGTTGGGATTGGTCATTGGGATGATGGCATCGCTCTTGACAAACACCGGCAGTTTCCAAAGCGGTGTGTCGTAGTTGTTGATGAGTCGGCCACCGGTATAGACGTCGCCATTGAAATAATCCACCCAACGGCCCTCGGGCAGGTAGATGCCGTTGCGGATGTCGTTGCCCTCGGCGTCGGCCTTGGTCTCCTTATAAATAGGAGCCACGAGGAAACTCGGACCAAACATAAACTGATATTGCGTGTCTTTGCCCAGCGTGTAGTTGTTGGGATAGTCGAGGAACATGGCCCGGATGATGGGCTGCCCATTGACCGCCTCGGCTGCTACGCTATAGGTATAGGGCATCAACTCAGACTTGAGTTTAAGGTAGGTGCGGTTGATTGAGGTGGCCGGTTCGCCGAGCGCCTGGGGATATTTGGGGTTTCTGCCCCAGCCGTCCATGTTGAGCTCCATGGGCGTGAACGTCTTCCACTGAAACTCGCGCACGTTGACAGGCATGTTTTTACCACCAAAGATACCGTCCATATCGTTCGTGATGTTGGGCTGTCCCGAAAGACCTGAGCCAATGAAGGTGGGGATGTGGTAACGGATGTATTCCCAGTCGCCACCCGTCTGGTCGCCGCTCCAGATGCCGGCATAGCGTTGTGTGCCGGCCCAACCGTCGATCGAGATGATGAACGGACGGGCATTCGAACCATAGTAGGGCATGATTTCACCCACGTCGGTCACGCCGTTGAGTCCGAAACTATAGCCGGCACCCACCCAGGCCACGTCGGTCTTGAGCACACGCACACCGGCATCGCGAACCTCCTTGATGATGTCGCGCTGCAACAGCGGTTCGACACCCTCTTTGGGGTACAGGTCGCTCTGTGTCCAAAGACCAATCTCCACACCCTTTGATCGTGCATAGTCTCCAAATTCTTTCAGATTTTGGATGTTGCCGTCGAGTGTAGAGGTCTGGCCATAGCCGGCGCCATAGCCATCGTTAGGCAAGAACCAGCCCAAGGGCATATCGTTG
>JAHAWW010000300.1 GCA_018383375.1 Prevotellamassilia sp.
TAGTTGTAGTGACCCGTGGCCGCAATGGCACTGCCATGAGTCACGGGAAAGTCCATCGTGTTGCCCATCACCTTCACCCCAACCAGCTCGTTGCCACAATAACCCAGGCCGCTGGGGCCTTCAAGTCCCATGGCCGAACGATCAAAATTGGTCTGGCAGCCGGCAAAAGCCAAAGTATAGTCTCTGGCCACACCGAGGTCGGCATTGAGGTCAAAGCCCAGACTGTCGGGGCCAATCACACGGGCAGGACCGCTTAGGCGCTCAAAGCCGTTGACGATTAAGACGGTGGGGGCAGAGGCATTGGCGGAACGGTAGACGCTGAGCACCTCCGACGGGAAACTCTCTCCACCACGATTGACGGCGGTCACCTTAAAACTATAAGGCAGTCCGGCACTCACGGGCAGCGTGAACGAACAGTCTTGACCGCTCACATAACGGCCGTTGTCAAATCCTTCATCGCCCACTTTGGTATAGACGACGTAGCCGGTCGGACGGGCGTTGTCGCACAACGTATCCGAAACGGCTCGCCAAGTGAGGCAGACTTCTCCCTCAGGCGTGAGACGGGCAGCAAAAGCCTCAACGGGCAACGGTTGCACCTCATAGTCTTTCACGCCGTGCTGATAGCTGACAAAATGCAGCATGGCCTTGTAGATGGCCCGCGACAAGGCAAACTTGAAATGCGGGTCGTGGCCATAGGTCATATCGGTGAAATTCTGGTGTGAGAGCATCTCAAAAATAGTCGAAGGCACGTCGGGTATGCGTGTCTCGCCATAGTTGCGGTCCCACATCTCACGGCGCGTCCAATTGGTGCGAAACGTGCGCGACATATCGTCGACCACGCCGTTGAGTATGAGCGAAGCGAGGTCGGACGAGGCCCGACGCGACACACCCGAGGGGAATGTAGTTTGGCCCAAGCCGTCGACTGTGGTAGAAATGGCCAGCGACCCGTAGACGGATAAGTCGGCCTGCACGCCGGCATCACTGTGGAGAGCCAAGGCGGCCTCAAGGGGCACGCCCAATCCCGGCAGGCCCGGCATATAACTGCTGCCGCCGGCCAAATAGTTGAGCATATAGCCCCGGCTTCGGATGTCGTCGTTGTAGTCGTTCAGCCCCTTGTCTTTATTATATAATGAGTCGGGCACACCGCTCCATTGGGCGTGATAGCGGGCGGCTTCGAGCAGGCGGGGGAGTCCGCTTGTGCCCACCTCTCCTCGCAACGTCTGCCCCATTCCACCGCCAAAGCGCACACCATCGGCGGTGACTACACCGCGATAGTCGCTTTGGTTGGTGAGAACGACGCGTCCCTCAGGGGTTTCGCCGGCTTCGAAATCGAAGGTGCCGAGATAGACCCAAGTGCCGCCGCCCATCTGTTGGTTGACGCGAAACTGCGTGCGGCCACCGCGATGATAGACGGTGTAGCGGGCATCGCTCACACTATTGGGGCGCGTGGCGTAGCTCACGTAGACGGCATAGCGTCCGGCACTCGGCAAGGCCGGTGTCCAAGAGACAGAAGCCAAACGCGAGCGCCGTGAAGACGTGACCACTTGGCGCGATGTGCCCAAACGGAAGGGCATGACCGAGTCGGTGAGCAGACCGGCCGGAGCAAAGCCCACGGTGTCGGGAGTGGTTTGCCAGACAAAATCTGTCTGATTGATTTCTGAGTAGGTGCCTCCTCGTCCCGGCGCATCATTGTCGACGACGGCCTCGGCGGTTTGGGTGTCGCGCTCGCGGGCTGTCACAACGACGGCACCGGCATTTTCAAGCATCGGGATGAGATAGGGGAAGACGAAAGAACCGGTGAAGAGGTCTTCGGTGGTGCAAAACAAAAAGGGTCTTTGCCATCGCCAAACACCGTCGCGATAGAAGCGGCCGTGGCTGGCATTGACCATGAGGTGTTTGCCTTGGAGGCCCTGCGTCACCTTATAGGGGCGAGACAGATTGGCAACCCAAGGGTTGCCGGTGTAGGCGTGATTGCCCCAGAGTCGTGAGCGGTCGGCGTCGTCATCACGCAAGGCGGTGGGAATGAGTTCGTCTATCTCTCGGCCGGCTTTGTCTTTGATGCTGAGGCGATAGAGGTTGTAGGGCGTGGGGAGAGCTTGCGAGAGTGTGCGATGTAGTGTGGCCACCGACTGGGGCGTGAATGACTGCGAGGCAAAGGCTTCGTTGACAAAGACGGTGAGCGTGCGCGCGGTCTCGTCGATGCGAATGCTGTCGGCCTTCATCGGCGTTGAGGGCCGGTAGCCGGCACGCTGGTAACGGTCGAAGAAAGTCGTGACGGCCTCGCGAGCCTTTTGTTGCGGCGGCAAGGTCTGTGAAAAAACAAAGCCCGCAAATGCAGGCCCTGTGAGAAGTAATATGAGCAGTAAGCGTTTCATGACTTAACTTGGTTGGCAACATTGTCCAAAGGTTCGATGGCAAACTTCTCGGGATGTTTGCCGTGAAAGTCCTTATAATAGTCCATAATCACTCGCATATCCGCTTCGACGTCGCCCGAGGGCATTATGGTTTTCTTGCAGCTGATAGTTTTGGTCTTATAATCGATGGCGAAAAGCATAATGGGCAACTCGGCCTTGAGTGCGATGAAATAAAACCCGCGTTTCCACTGTGTGGTTAGAGAGCGGGTGCCTTCAGGCGTGACGGCGAGTTCGAAGCGTTCGGCGCTTTTGGCTTTTTCGGCCAACTGGTCGGTGAGACTCGTGCGGCGGTTGCGCGTCACGGGTACGCCTCCCAAACGTTTGAACAAGAGTCCGAGCGGCCAAAAGAACCATTCTTTTTTCATCAAGAAACCCGCACGACGTCCGATGGCGTAATAATAGATTTCCGCCATTATGAAGTCCCAGTTGCTTGTATGTGGAGCGACACAGATGATGCATTTGTCGTGTCGCGGGACGGTGACTTCTTCTTTCCAGCCGAGGGTTTTAAAGAAGAGTCTGTGACAAAAAGCGCGTAGCATTAAGGCTGCGGGTGGTCTGATTATGCTTTGACGATTTGCTCGCTGAGGGCGTTTGCCTTATCGGTAAACTCCTTGCGCAACTGCTTGAAGAAGTTGCGTTCGTTGCCTTTCTCGACGTGACTGAGTCGGTTGACATATTCGTCGTGCAGGGTGATGATTTCTTGCATGAGCGACTCGAGCTTGGCATTGTCGGTATCGGCACACATGCTGAGGGCTACACAGTCGGCAAAGAGTTCGCCGGTGACGACGGCTATTGATTTTTTGAGTTGTTTGCGGTTTGCCATAATATGTGGAATAAGATTAGAAGAATTAGTCTTTAGCGATAATTTCCATGCCCTTAATGATGGCCTGCTCGTTCATCGGCAAGAGTTTGTGGTGTCTTTCGGGCAAGGTTTTGGCCAAGGCTTTCATGACGCTTTCAAGCGACACGATGGGGTGTATCTTAAGGAGTCCGCCAAGAACGAACATATTGAAACACTTGATCATTTTGAGTTCGGCAGCCGTCTCCATGGCGTTGATGTGCCAAGCCGCCACATCGTCTCTCGTGGGTCGGTCCATGATGCCGAAGCTATCGTAGATGATGTCGCCGCCGGGTTTGACCTTGGGCGTAAACTTATCGAGCGAGGGCTGGTTGAGCACGATGGCGGTGTCGTAACTGCTGAGGATGGGCGACGAGATGGGGTCGTCGCTCACGATGACGGTGACATTGGCCGTTCCGCCACGCTGTTCGGGACCGTAGGCCGGCATCCAGGTGACTTCCTTGCCTTCCATGAGTCCGGCATAGGCCAAGATTTTCCCCATGGAGAGGACGCCTTGACCGCCAAAGCCTGAGATGATTATTTCTTGTTTCATGTCGTGTCGTAAATCTGTGTTTGATGAGAAGCGCTTGGCCGTCAGCGGCTCTGGATGTCTTTGAGGTCGCCGATGGGATAGAATGGGAACATGTGTTCGACCATCCATTCGTTGGCCTTTGCGGGTGTCATTTTCCAGCCTGAGGAACAGGTGGAGACAATCTCTACGAGGTTGGAGCCCAATCCGGCCATTGAGTTTTCAAAAGCGTGGCGAATGGCCTTTTTGGCTTTGCGAATGGCGGCGACGGTGTGTACGCTTTGCCTTGTGACGTAGGCGGTGCCTTCCAATTGGGCGGCAATTTCTGTCATCTTGACGGGGTAGCCGTGTATGGCGGCTTGGCGTCCATAGGGGCAGGTGGAGGTTTTCATGCCCATGAGGGTGGTGGGCGCCATTTGGCCGCCGGTCATGCCGTAGATGGCATTGTTGATGAAGATGATGGTGATGTTGTCGCCGCGATTGAGGGAGTGAATGGTCTCTGCCGTACCGATGCAGGCCAGGTCGCCGTCACCTTGATAGGTAAAGACGAGGCGGTCGGGCCAGAGTCGTTTGCAGGCACAGGCCAAAGCGGGAGCGCGGCCGTGGGCTGCCTCTTGCCAGTCGATGTCGATATAGCGATAGGCAAAGACGCCGCAGCCGACGGGACTGATGCCTATGGCCTTGTCGGCCATGCCCATCTCGTCGATGACTTCGGCAATGAGTTTATGCACCACGCCGTGTGAGCAACCCGGACAATAGTGCATGTGCACATCGTTGAGCAGTTCGGGCTTGGCATACACGAGGTTTTCGGGGCGTATGATAGCTTCGCGTCCGACGGTTTCGTTTTCGTTATTGACTTTTTCGCTCATAGTTGAGGAGGTTCAATTTTGTTGTGTGAGGAGGTGCTTCAGCGGCGCCGCCGACTGGTTTTCTTGAGCATGTGAGGCATACGAAACATAGCCTCAACCATTTTGACGAAAACGGCACAGAGGCCGAGGATGTAGCACCAAGTGACATCGGCGGTAGAGTACCACGAGAAAGCGATGCCAATCATTGCCACGAGGGCCATGAGAATGAAGATGGTGTTGAGCACGTTGCGCAAAAGAAACAGCTTGTCGCGCTCGGCCCGTTCGGGCTCACGTTCGGGATGTTTCAGGCGCTCAAGTATGTCGTTTTCTTCTGAGTTCATAAGCTGTTGGTGGCTGTGAGTCAGAATTTTTTGAGTTGTGCCACAATCTCGTCGGGGTCGGGCACGATGCCCCCCAGACGGCCGAAGTGGCGTACGGGACAACGGCCCTCTACTGCAGAGCGCACGTCATAGACCATTTGTCCGGCGTTGATTTCGACGGTGAGGAAGCCCTTGACTTTTTGCGAGAGGGCAGCGAGGGCTTCGGTGGGGAAAGGCCAAAGGGTAATGGGACGGAAGAGCCCCACTTTGAGGCCTTGTCCACGGGCTATCTCCATGGCTTTTTGCGAAATGCGCGCGGCCGAGCCGAAGGCCACAAAGATGTAGTCGGCGTCGTCGCAGTCGTGCATTTCGTATTTCACCTCGTTTTTCTTGATTTCGGCATATTTGGCCTGCAGATGGAGGTTTTTCTTTTCCATCTCGGCGGGATCGAGCTCGAGCGAAGTGATGACATTGACGGGTTTGGTTTTGTCGCGATGGCCGATGGAGGCCCAGGGGCACTCGGCAATGATTTCGGCTTCGGTGCGGCGAGGTTTGAAGGGCGGGAGGATGACTTTTTCCATCATCTGACCAATGACGCCGTCGGAGAGCATCATCACCGGCGTGCGGTATTTGAAAGCCAGGCGGAAGCCTTCGTCCACGAAGTCGGCCATCTCTTGGACGGAGGCCGGGGCCAGAACAATGACTTCATAGTCGCCGTTGCCGCCGCCACGGGTGGCTTGATTATAGTCGCTCTGCGAGGGCTGGATGGTGCCCAGACCGGGGCCGCCGCGCTGCACGTTGACAATCAGTCCCGGCACCTCGGCACCGGCCATATAGCTGATGCCTTCTTGCATAAGGGCGATGCCCACGCTCGACGACGATGTCATGACGCGTTTGCCTGTGCCACCACCACCATAGAGCATATTGATGGAGGCGACTTCGCTCTCTGCCTGCACCACAATCATACCGGTGGTCTCCCAGGGTTTGAGTTCGGCCAGCGTCTCCAACACTTCGCTTTGCGGCGTGATGGGATAGCCGAAATAGCCGTCGCATCCGCAACGTATGGCGGCGTGTGCGATGGCTTCGTTGCCTTTGAGAAGCAATATTTCTTGTTTATCCATTGTTGTCAAACTATGAAATGGGTAGAAATCAATGATTTGTTAGGGCCTGACGACTGGTAGAGTTCAGTCAATCTTGGTCTTGTAGACGGTGATGCAGGCGTCGGGGCAGACGATGGCACACGAGGCACAGCCGATGCAAGCTCCGGCCACATCGCGACTGAAGGGGTAGCCCTTGTGATTGACTTCGTTGGTGGTGAGTGCCAAGGTGTGGGTGGGGCAAGCCACCACGCAAAGGTTGCATCCCTTGCAGCGTGCTTCATCCACCACGATGGCTCCTTTGATCTTACTCATATATTATATATAAGATTAGACAGGTTGGCGAGATTAAGGATTGTAGAGGTCTTTATGATAGAAGCTCATGATGTCACCAGCCAAGACGTAGGTCTCGGCGGCCGGACCATTGGGATCGAGCTGCCGCGACTTCATAAACGCACTCATCGCCTCGCCGGGACGGCCGGATTTCATATAGGCCTTGCCTTGGAGGAAATACAACTTGGCGTCGGGCGCCAGCCCCAAAGCCTCGTCAGCAAGACGAAGAGCCATGGCGATGTCGCCTTGGTGCAACAAAAGTTCTATTTTGTCATATAGACTTTGCATTCTGCCTTATATCTTGAATGACAAAGTTAAACCATTTTTCGGTCGGTTGTTCTCTTTTACGCCTGAAATATCGCAAAAATCGGGGTTAATAAAAACTAAAAGCTGCGATATGGGTTGTTATTGTGTTGATTATAGGGATTTTATAGGAAACGCTACTGGAAAAGAAATCTTTGATGCAAGCTCTCACGGCTCTGCGCCGCCGAGAGTCAAAATGCACACACTCTGAGACGGTGTGCGCCGACAGCTCACGCTGTGTATGGCCGAGGTGATTGTGGTAGAAGCCGACCTTATATATAATTTAACAATGAGGGGGCGGCACATGGCGTTGTCTTTTTCGGGTGGGGCAGAAAGTCGTATATTTGAGACAGGATAAAGGAAGGAAGAGGCTCTCGGGCCTCTTTTTTTTAACACCCTGACCATCACGGGCCTTATGCGCGTTCGTTTCTGTCCTTATGCCAGGAATCACGCGCATAAGGACAGTCGCGGCGGAGCTAAGGACACGCGTTTTGAACCGTCAGGAACGGACTTTTTGTAGTAGTCTGGGTCTATCATACACTACTTATCCAATTCTTTATCAATAGGTTACAGAAAACAAGATGCCTTTTCGCCTGCATTTAACAGATTATAGCCTCAAATGGGCGAATAGCCAAAAGTGTTAAAATATGTGGTCGGGGCCGTCACTGAAGACGGGCGTTTTTGAACACGAACCGTGCCCGACCAGTTTGAGAGGATAAAAAAATCAGCCCGGATCTGACGACCCGGGCTGTTGATGTCGTGTTTGATAAGATAAGCGTGGGGACTTCAAATGGCGTCATTCACGCTTGTGCATGTCCGCTCAGCAATGCGCTTGGCGGGCGTTCATTGTAGTAGAGCCATCCGGCCTTATCCCAGCTGCTCGGCGATGAAAGCCTTCATCTCGGGCATAGCGGCTTCGGCACTCTGAAGGAGTTTGAACTGAGCCTTAGAGCGCACGAGGTTGTGCTCGGGATATTGTATCTTGTAATAGGTGTCGCCGTTGATATAGTCTGCGAGGAAACGCACAGTCTGCATATAGGGGAAGAGGCAGGCGGCGTAGGGCAGGTTTTCGATTTCGATGGGCGTGAGGAAGCAACGAGCGCTTTTGAGGTATCCCTCGGTGAAGGCCTTGAAGATGCTCATGTTGAAGTTGACATTGTCGAGGTTTTTGTCGTCTTCGTCACCGGTGTTGGCAGCAGAGCGGAGGAAGTCGCCAAAGTCAGAGAAGATGTAGTTGGGCATGACAGTGTCAAGGTCGATGACGCAGAGCACGTTGCCAGCTTGGTCGAAGAGGATGTTGTCAACCTTGGTGTCGCAGTGACAGATGCGTTTGGGCAGTTCACCCTGACGGTGGAGACGTTCGCCCTTGCACATTTCGTCGGCACGCTTCTCGAGTTCGTCAACGAGCCACTGCACTTCGGCGAGGCGGCCGGCCTTGTTTTCGGCCACGGCTTCGCGCAACTGCTGAAGGCGGAACTCCATGTTGTGGAAGTCTTTGATGGTTTCGCCGAGGCTGACGGGAATGTCGGCCAACATGGCTTGGAAGTTGCCGAAGGTTTCGCCCACGATGTAGGAACTTTCGGGGGTTACGCCACTCTGAGAGACGGTGTCGGGGATGTACACCATAATGCGCCAATATTTATCTTCGTGGAGATAGAAATATTTGCCGTCTTTGGCCGGAACGAAAGTGAGCACCTTGCGGTCGACGTCGTCGGTGGCGGCAGCTTCGAGCTTAGCGCGGATGTGGGCGGTGACGGCCACGATGTTGTTCATCAGCATTTCTACGTCGGGGAAAATGGCGTTGTTGATGTGTTGCAACACATAGTCGGGAGCATCGCCTTCAGTGCAAACTTTATAAGTAGTGTTGATGAGACCGTTGCCAAGAGGCTTCACTTCTACAACGTTGCCGGTGATGTCAAATTGGGCAACGATGTGTTTAAGATCTTGCTGTTCCATAGTGATTAGGATTATTTTGTTTAAG
Organism: Prevotellamassilia sp.; assembly: GCA_018383375.1. GTDB lineage: Bacteria > Bacteroidota > Bacteroidia > Bacteroidales > Bacteroidaceae > Alloprevotella. The sequence goes on from JAHAWW010000300.1 coordinate 8,664, forward strand.
GTTATTGTTGTTCATGCCACAGACGTCAAGGTGTCTGACCGCCTGCAAGGGGGCGGTTGATAAGACAAGAGTGGCCGTCTGTCCACTCCACGCCTCCGTCCGACTTGCGGACTGAGGGTATTGTTATGCCCACAAAATTACAAATTTATTACAAACAACAAATGCTACGCCCCGTTTTTGGGCGCGAGGCGTAGATGTGGGGTGGTGAGAGTGGGTGAAAACGTGACGGGCGATTAGATGCGATAGATATTATTTGTTTTGAGCGGTCCGGGCCATGAGGGCTTCACAAAGACCATCGCAGCCATCTTCAATCAAATCGAGGGCCAACTCAAAGGCCTCCGGTCCGCCATAATAAGGGTCGGGCACGGTGGCAGACTGATGATGCCTCAGATAGTCGGCAAGCAAAACGACTTCACGCCAAACCCTGCCCTCTCGCTGAGCAAAGCGCTCGAGACGACGCAAATTGTCGTGGTCCATTGCCACGACGAGGTCGAAACGGTCAAAGTCGGCCACACAGACCGGCCTCGAGTGGTGGGTGAGCCGGTAGCCTCGGGCAGCAGCGTGGTGGCGCATACGGCTGTCGGGGAGTTCGCCTTCGTGGTAGTCAATCATTCCGGCTGAATCGACAACGTAGTGGGCAGCCTCTCCGCATTGGGCCAGTTTGACGCGCATCACTTCCTCAGCGGCCGGCGACCGACAGATATTGCCCAGGCAAATGAAAAGGATGTGTTTCATAAAGTGTGACTGAATGTGACTGAAGCGTCCAATCACAGCAACTACCTGGCATTGCGACAGTTAGAGCGAATGTGATTGGGTGATTGGAGAAAAGGTAAAAAATAAAGGGTATGCGCACGCGCGCGTAAGAGACAGTTTCTTCACCCCTTCACCCAAAAGACACGGCCGGCTTTTCGCGGTCGAGCCTCAGGAAGTGGTCCGTCGGCATAACCAAGTGCCAAATGACCGATGCCTTCATAGTCGCCCTCCACACCTATCTCGGTGAGCCAGTCGCGCCACGCCGCCATTTCAAATTCCTGACGGGCACGGTGTATCCAGCACGACCCAAGTCCGAGACTATGGGCTGCCAGCATCATGTTGCCAATGACAAGCGAGCCGTCGTAGACATAGGTGGGTGTCGTCTTTTTGGTGAGCACGATAATCACCACCGGCGCGCCATAAAAGGGGTCTTTGACTTTCATGTCAAAAAAAGCAGCATTGTCGCGTCGCAGACGGGCTATCACCTCGGGGTCGGTGACGGCGACTATGGCCCACGGCTGGCGGTCGTGACCCGAAGCGGCAAAAGTGCCGGCTTCGATGACTTGCTCAATCAAGGCTTCGGGGACGGCGTCGGGTTTGAACTTGCGCACACTGCGGCGCGTCTTCATGTTGCGGATAGCTTCGTTCATAGTCTATGTGTTTGTTGATAGTCTGACAGAGTGCTCTTTTGTCAAAAAGAGTGCGCCACCCGATGAGCGCGTGAATGATGTCTTGCGCCGGGCGGCAAGCGAAAAAGAAATTATTATGTGCAAAATTAAGTTTTTTTGCCGACTGCGGCAAGCCTCTTAGAAGAAGGGGACCGACCGTTTGACTAAAGATGCCGTCACTCCCCTGCTTCAAAAGTGTAAAGCAGCGAAAATCCGACTCTGTTTGTGGAGACTTTATTGAGATTTGACGGCATTTTGGGGCATTTTGTCGATTTTGTTTGGTAAAACAAGACTAAATGGCGAATTTTGCACACGCTAAAAAACCAACATAACAATGAAAAAAATCTTTTTCTCTGCCGCCCTGCTTATGGGCACCATGTTGTTTGCCGCTTGCGGCACATCCGGACTCTTGACCGGCACGACTACCCCTACGACAACCACGACGTCGACTGCTTCACAAAGCGCTTCGCTCATCAACGGACTGCTCTCGGGCCTCATCGGACAGTCTGCCAGCATAAGCCAAGACAAAATTGTGGGCACCTGGAACTACTCCGAGCCCGACTGT